>JASJCB010000015.1 GCA_030066195.1 Acidobacteriota bacterium | reverse complement strand
CGATGGGCATGGGTCACCTCTCATGATGGTTTCCCATTTAATCTCACATGGACCAGGGTCAATTGTCCAGCACTTTTTCTCATATCATCGCCCCCACTTTCAATTACACCCGGATTCCTCGGGTAGTTGACCCCGGTCACTCTTTCCCGCTGCTTTAACCAAGAGAAAGGAGCTACTTACCGAGACTTTTCCCTTGGCCTCGGTACCTAATCGCCTGGTTCAGATTGCAGTTTAGCCCGTTGATGAGGTAAAGTATAAGTCATTAGCATATCTGGAAGATCTTGTTATGACATCGGCACCTGATCTAATCTACCCGGAGACAGAAAATAAACAAGCCTTATTGGCACAGATGACGCGTTGGGGCCCCTTGATTGAGGATGCCCGCATGCTTGGTTTTGTAGGACCGAGTATTTCTGAAAGTGAGCCTAACCATGAACGGAAGATCTTGTTAAGAGCTTTTGGCACCAAGGATTGTTGGTTGGTTTATCAATCAGAATCATTTGCTGATAAGAATCAGTCCCACACTTTACTAAAAAGATTTATCGATCGTACGAGATCCCTTGTCGAGGTCTCAGGCAAAGAAATCTCAAGAGTGGTCGAAAGAATTTTAATTGATGGAGTAAATAGTGTTGGTGGACGATGTGGAGCAATATATTTATTGGATAAAGAAAAGAGTGTTTGGTCCCCGATAGCGCGCTTTAATATTCCTGAAGAACATCCAATTGACCTACAGTTGGATGAAGGTATTTGTGGGCATCTCAAAAAAACGGGTGAACCTTTCTTCGTTACTGGAGACTATGATTCCTCTGACTTCTGCAGTAGGAAGCTGAGTGGTTTATTCACCTCTGTGGCCATGGTCGCAATCAAATCCAAAGGAAAAATGATTGGATCTTTGTTTATTGAAAACCCTAAAAAGGATTATTTTGCTTTCGAAGTATTTGCGCGCTTAAAGCCTTTTGTCGACAAAATTCATGACACTCTTCATAACGATATTGGACAACCTGAATCTCTTAATAAATGGGAAAATATTCACAATAAGTGGAGTGACCCTAATAACCTAATTGGTAACTCGCCCTTTGCTGTTATAGCTGTTGAAAGTGGAGTAATATCATTTTTTAATTGGCGCGCAGTAGAATTATTTGGCTATGACCCCAAAGATGTTTTTGGCAAGAGCCCTGGTGAATTATATAGCAATCTTAAGATAGCAAAAGCGGTAAACAAAATATTGCGAAAAAGTGAACTTGTAAGCGGCTATATTGTAAATGGCAGGCATAAATCTGGAAAAACCTTTCCAATGAGACTTTATGCTATGAGGACAGGACCGAATTCGAGCGTTGGCTTTATTGAGGACCTGCGTGAATTGAGTGGCGAAAAGGATAAAGTTTCTCTTTTATTAAGCTGCATTAGTGTTTTAAAAGGTGAAAAGGATGAGGCTTTTGCACTTCAATCGCTGTCAACGAAAATTGTAGAAGTTTTGAAGGCATCCTTTTGTGGTGTTTATATTCTTACTGAAAGGAACACTTTTTTGAGAACTGGTGTTGAAACCCGACCAGGCAATTGGGAGATGACGCCTTCAATTCCCTCAGATTTATTGAAAACATGGTCAAACAAAGGATCGATTTATAGAAAACTTCATAAAAAGAATACTACATTGAAAAAGCTGACAAATATTTTCAACTTACCTGAAATTCCAGAAATGGTTACCATTGCTCCCATTGTTATCAAAAATAAATGTGTCGGCTTCCTTTGTGTTGGCAATTTAAAAGAAGACCTATTATTCTCTCCAATAGGCAAGGCTAACGAAGAAGGTTTGGTGATGTTTCAGAGTATAGCAAGTCAAACTGCGGAGTTTATCGATAGAGTAAGACTCTTACGTGCAAGTGATCAATCTAGACTACAAATACAGGCATTTTTTGAGGCCGGTGATGCACTCATCGAACCTAAACCACCCCGAGAAATTCTTGCCCGAGTGGTAGAGCATATTCTGGATATATCCGGCGCTTGGTGGGTAAGCATTATATTAGCTAATAGAGAAGGGGTTTTCGAACAGCCTATTCAAATCTGCCGAGAAGAATGGCCTAAAAAGCAAATCGAAATTCGCTCGGACGGCCTTACAAGGAGGGTACTCGAAACAGGCCAAAGAATCATTATAGACGACTTGGCTAAAACGGAATTACCCATTAACCCCAAGCTGAAGGATTGGAAGATTCAGGCAGAATGGTGTTTACCACTTATTATTAGAGAGCAGTGCATAGGAGTTGTATGGCTGTACTTTACTAAAGAACCCACCTATCCTAAATCTGAGTTGCACCACCTTCAACACTTCGCTAATCAGGCAGCTCTTTCAGTCGATGGGTCACGTGCTCTGGAACAACAGGAAAAAACACTTGCCGCTTTAGAAACGTTCGATAAGGCAAAAGATCCAGACGAATTACACCAGGCTATAATTGATGCTCTTGTAGATATCCTGGGCATTAAATCAGCCATGTTTTGTCTTTATGATCTGAAGAGGAAAGCGCTTCTTCAGAAACACTATGCTGCTAATGGTGGCTACTGGGTCGATGCCCCTGAGTGGAAGGGGTGGGCCCTAGCTAAATCCAAGGAGATCTTCCTCGATGCTCCAATTACTCCAATCCTGTTACAGGGTAGCGACATCGTTCGAGCCCTTTTTTTTGATCGAGATGAATTTATTCGTGGGATCTTTCTTTTCAAAGTATTGCCTGGCGCCAAGTTATGGGAAAGAGAAGAATTTGCATTGAAGACACTCGCAAAGCACGCGGCTTTTGCAATGAAGCGAGTTGATCTGATTACCCGACTGGAAAATACCCTAAAGTTGGCCCAGGTTGCGGCACAAGCCGGGACTCAGGGAAGCGTAAAGTCCACGCTTAGTGCAACCGCCAGAGAAATCTGCAACCGGCTCAAGGCTGACCTTGTCGTCATCAGTGTTTTCGACAGTACCAGGGACAGGGTTCGAGACCTCATTTTCGTTAGGTTGCCCGACCGAGACAAAACAGGAACCCTAGGGTTCCTGAAAGATGACGAACAATTCCAGCTAGAATTAATGAAGGGTGGCTTTCTCTGGATAGAAAATCGTAACCAGCCTAAAGGGAAAATTAAAGAAGCCATGGTTTCTCAAGGCTTCAACAGCTTTGCGTCACTCCCACTGAGGTTCGATGGGAATTTTGTCGGCTGGCTGGGGCTTTTCTATGACGAAGCTCATGTCTTTGAAGAGGACGAGCGAAGTAATATCCAATTAATTGCTAACTTGGTAGCGACAACTGTTAAGAGTGCGTTATTACACCAAATCAACACTAGGCAGGCAAGTCATGTTGCTACGATCCAGAAACTCGGCCGTGAAGCCATTACCTCTCTTGATCGTGAGGAATTGTTAACTCTATTGGCGCGACGCGGCAAGGAATTGGTTTCCGTGGAATCGGGTGGAGGAGACGTATCTATCTGGATCGGGAAAAAGGGGTCGTACCAAGTGATCGATGCAAAAAATGATCACGGGAAGGCAAAGAAGTTCTGTGGTCATGATGTAGATGCCTCTATAATCCAGAGATGCATAGACTCCCAAGAAAATGTCTTGGACTTTAGCATGCCTTCTAAACTTGCCGTACCCATTTTGGCAGGTGAGGAGACCATAGGCGCCTTCTACGCAACGCACCCGGAAGCCAAAGCTTTTGATGAAGGTCTGATCATGGCCTTGGAGGTGATTGCAACCCAGGCAAGCATTGCTATACAGTCTGCGCGCTTCTATGGAAATCTCCGTCGCATGGGCGGTATGGTCGGCAGCAAAACTGCGCTTGAATGGCTTTCCATGGTCGGGGCAACCTGGGGTCACAATATTCATCGTGAGGCGGCAACCGCACGGCAGAAAATCGAATTGCTGAAACGAAAACTCAAAGGCAAGCTCGATGAAAAGTATACGGGTTACCTATCGAGCCTCGATAAACATTTCACATCTATCAAAGAGATGCCCTTGCTGGCTCCCCTTACCGGTGAGGAAGAAATCACAGAATTCGATCTCATCGATTGGCTGGTAGGGCATATCGATCGCCTCAAAAAAGGTGAGTTCCAGGCAATCGCTTTCAAAAAAGACTTTCCCAAGCGTCCGGTCATCGTCGAAGCAAGTAAAAACTGGCTCTACAGGTTATTTGAAATCATCTTCGAGAATGGTAAACGCGTCTTGCTGAAGTACCATATCGAGGACCCCGGTTTTGAAATCATCATTTCAACCGATGAGACGGGGACAATTGTGCGGGTGAAAAACAACGGCCCTAAAATCGAACCTCATATCGCTGAGAAAATGTTCGAGAACATCATCAAGAAAGAGGAAGGCGGCCATGGCGCGGGCATCGGTCTGGTTTTGGCCAGGACGATTGCCCAAACCTACGGTGGCCATCTTTACGCCAGGAAAGATCTTGAAAATGGAGCCGAGTTTGTGTTGACATTACCGCCAGTTCCTGGAAAATAGACCCAAGATCGTGTAGATCAAGGGGATGTAGCGTTTGCAAAAGCGGATCTTGATCATTGAAAATGATGATGAATACCGGGAACTGATTGCCGAATTACTCATCGATGAAGGCTGTCTCGTTATTCAGGCCGGGACCTTAGATGAGGCCAGGCGTCATCTCGAAGAGCGCTTTTTTCATCTCATTTTGTGCGACATCCGCATGGAAGACGATAACGATGAACATGACCACAGCGGTATTGAATTCCTAAAAAATGAAGCACCTGACATGATCCCACGAGTGATCAACACCAATTATAAAAATATAGAGAATATGGACAAGTCTTTTGGCGCCGCCGAAGAAGTGGTTGCAAAAGGTGAGTCAGACACATTACTGGCCGCGTTACGGAAGGCATGGAAAAAAAATATCGGCATGGAGAGGGAACAGTCCTTTCATTTCGATGAAGAGACTGTAACGACCTTCTCCCGGTTGGCAGAACTTCTGGAACCCGATCCTCAAAAGCGTCCTGACTACGCCGAGGAATTGAATTATATTTTTAGCCGTATGTTCCCAAATAGGGCAAAAATACGCCTGGGTAGGGTGCTGTGGCATGAGGATGGTCGAGTAGCAGTAATTACCCACCTTTTCAGGCCAAGACGACGACCGGAAGGCTACATCGTGGTATTTGGTTTAAAAGCCAAAATAGATACAGAGAAAGAAATCTTTGATCGCTATAAGCCGGCTCTAACTGGAGCAAATACCGCCAAGGGCCTCTTCCAATACGCTCATACCCGCCTCGCCGCACTAACTTATGTCACAACAGACGGTGAATTAGATTTATTGATAAACTTGGAAACCCTCTTCCGTAGATGCAGTGAGGAACAATTTCAGGCCGTGCTCCTTCGACTCCTCGACTACACGCTTGACAGGTGGTTGAAAGTTCGCATACTCAGAAATGACGTGCGACCCATACGAGATTGGTTTGATCAGCGCTTGCGAGATCTGTTTGGTAACGGTTTCAATCAATTGTTCAATGAGAAAATTACTCAACTTAATGAAAAATTAACTGCCTTCGGAACTCAATTCACTCTTTCGGAAAAAGCCATGGCCTACAAGGATGGTGATCACGAGGTCATTTGCACGAACCCTCTCCTGTTGTTCAGTACTGAAAATAATTTAAACCCGGAAGTTCGATTTGTGAATACCCCTGGCTATCTAAACGGTAAGAACATACTAACTAACGGGCATCTTCAAGGAAAACAGGATACCTGGCTTACCGATTTCTTTGACTGTTGTCTTGCCCCCGAGTTCCGGAATCACCTAGCCCTAGAAGCTATGATCAGATTTGATTGGACCTATTTTGAAGAAAGTACTCAGGCAATCATTTTTGAAAAAGCGCTCGCAAAGAATGCGTTTCTCCTCGACGGAGAGGCTTTTTCCGATGGGTCGATCCCATTGCGACGACATTTTCGAACCATTGCTCTGCTACGCAGGTTAACTCAGGAAAGGTTGAAAGATGATATTAGCGAAGCCTACTACCTCGGTTTGGCTTACCATGTCGCACTAAAGATTCTAAAGCTGGATCTGGAAAAGGAGTTGACGCTTGCCGAAGCGAGGAGAGCCGGTCACTACCTACTGGCTTGCGGCATGATTTTGAATAACTTGTTCAATAAAGATGAGGTTGAATCGAGTTCTGCCAACAGCGATTTCGTCAAATTCAACGGCCCCATCGTCACAATTGGCAACAGAACCGACCGCGTGAGCGGAAAAAGGCAGGCTGTTCTTCAATACCTCTACAAAAATATCGGCAAAACTTGCTCCGGCCAGGAATTGGGCCGAATTAACTGGCCGGACTACGATGACAAAGAGAAAAACAGCCGCGCCAAGCTAACCCAGCTGATCAAACGCCTTCGATCCCAATTCGAAGAAGATATCGAAAATCCCAAAATCATTCTTAGCGAAGGCTCGGGTTTCCAAATGAGACCGCCCCCACCGTCAAGTCAGACCCATGCTTGATACATTTTTTTATCACCACCTTGGACGACATATGTCACCTTGGGGCGTATGGGTAATGCTGTTCAATTTCAGGTATTTAAACAAGGTTCTGGTTCAACTTCCAGGAGTTTTATTTTGCATGAGCTACCATGCTGTTTGTATCAACAACCTGAATTGAGGCTTTGCTCGAGTAATTGTTCCGAGGCATGATTTCTCATGGCTTGAATGATTTCTTCATGGCCAAGGAGTTTTTCCGCCTCGACCAGCCAAGCGAGAGACTGATGATAGCGCTTATGGCGAATTAGATAATCGGCTAGAAGAACGTAGCAGAATGCTCGGACTCGTTTCGATTGACACGTAGTAAGGTTGGTCCATACTCGAAAGACATCTATATGGTTATCAGCACGTTGAAAGTAGCATTGTAGAAAGAGGAATTCATCCTTCAAAGTGCCGCTTGGAAACTTCAAGGATTCAAGGCCGGGGCTATTGCAGGAATATCGTGAATCCGCATCTAGAATGATCGGCCAGCCAGGCTTTGGCTCAGATTTTTTCCTTCGACTTAGCAAGATCGTTATCGGAACGCCGATGATTGATGAGATAACAGCAAGTGCTTTCAATCCACTCCAGATATCAACTCCTTGTCCGAGCATGAAGAGAATGAGTATCATATCAAAACCTTGCCAATAGGAGAGCGCGCACAAAAAAGTGAGCTTTGGCCATGGTGCAGAACACAACAAAGTCGATATTTTGCAGATAATTGAGGTGTACCTGAGCATCTTTGAGCGCATTGTGTTTTTTCTGTAAGCGTCGCGTTGGTTTTTTATGCAAAATGGCCTCCAACCATGATGCCTCATGGAAAATGATTCAGGGACCTGAGTGTCAGTAATACAGGATACGCTCAAGCCAAGAGATGCATCAGACACGGCCCATTACTTTTGATCACAGCCAGTGCCAAGGTTTTTGCAATGTAAGTCTAAACAGGAACACCTTGCATGTTACACCCAACTTCCTCCGAGTTGTATACGCAACGTTAATCCGGTAATCAAATGAAGGAAATAAATCAATAAAGAGTATGCTAACAGACGATTCAAGCAATGGCAACACTTTTTTGTCGCGGGCTGTAAGTTTTTTCTCCTCAGCTATAACCCACGACATCAACCATTGGCAGATAATCGCCTAAGACGCTCATTAATTTGTGTTTATAAATCACGAGGTGAGTGATTTGATTTTTCATATCTGCCAAAAGCCGCAACAAAACAGGTGACAAACCCGGTAATCAAGCTGGCGAAGTTCGCAAAGAGATGTTTGGAACACCACAAAAATGTTGCCAAATCACGAATAAGAGGATCATTGCCTGCCCTCTTTTTTGTTGCCAAGCTTGGCGTAGAATTGACTCTTGCTGAGGCCCGCAACCTTGCCGGCCGCCTTGACGTTGCCGTCGTGGTGATTTAACAATGTGGCGGCGTATTTTTGCCAGGTGCGCTCCTGCAACTTCTTCCAGGTGTCACGTTCCGGATTGAAGGAAACGACGTGGGGTGAGGTTTGCGCTTCTTCCTCATCTTTTTGGTTGGTCAATCGGGTGATTGCCTGCTTTCAGGAGGTCCGTTTTTAGCGGACCTGCAGCGCCCGTGAACATGGCCGCTTTTCGGATTACGCCGCGTAGTACTCGTTGGCCGGAGGGGATTTTGGGGCTTTTACAACTTCAGTTTGAGGCGTTCAAACTTTTTTGCTCCGGTTTCCCCGATTTTCCCGTTTCGGCCGACGTCCTTATCGGGAATTCTGCCTCTTTGGGCGAGTCGGGCGTTGATGAGACATTCCGTTTTCTTGTCAGGCGGGTCGGCGGGTTTTTGGTTGCAATGCGCCTCATCAGGCTCCTGTAAAACACTTTCGCTCGGCGCCTCTTCTATTCGAGACTCGTTTTTATCGGTCGCCGGCGATTCCCCGGCATCGGTGGAAACTTTGTCGGTTTCCCGGTTGCCTGCCGAGTCCTCGCTCTCGACTGTTTCCTCGAGTACTTCTTCAGCCTGCCCGCGAAACCGGAAGCCGTAACTTCGCATGATGCGCCGGATCGTCGGGGCGTCTTTGTCATGTAGCAGCACCCGGAAGTTGGCGGCCAGGCCGCGTGCGGCCAGTTGGGTTTCCTTGCGTAGGTCGACCAATACATCTTGCGCGTCCCGGTAGCGGCGGTCGGCTTCTTCGGCTTTGCCGCGGAGTTTGGCGAAGGCATCGAGGCTTGCGGCCAGTTCGTCTGCCGACGGGTTGGTCATGGCCGGGAACCCTTTGCGTTGTGCTGTTGCCTCGCCGTCCAGCAGCCATCGGCCCAACTGATACCAGTCATCGTCGTATACCGGCTTGCGCTCATGGGGCATGCGGTAGTATTGCAGGACGATTTCGGGTTCGCCGTTGCGGCGCACGCGTCGCATCAAGGCTGATCGGAAGTCGCGCACCGTGTGTTTCATGGTTGCCACTACTTTGTTGCGTGCGGCGATTTCCTCGGCGCGCCTTGCATGTGCGTGCAACTGGTCAACCATGGCCTTTTCAAAAGGCCCGACCAGTCCGGCGATTTTTTCGAACCAGGGTTTCACCAGCAAGTTCTTGCCCTGCTCGATATCCAACTCGCCGTTGCCCGATGCTCGCTTCAAAAACGAGAGACATTGTTGATTACTTTTAATAGTGACCAGCTTCAGGGTCATGGCTATCCTCCAGGTCGGCGCTCCGCCGTTTGCTGCCATGCTTACACCAAAACCCGTGCCAATCCTGCCATAAGGCCTGGTCAGTTGGCCGAAGGAAGAGCTCAACCTGCTTAATCCATGGTGATTGAGTTGAATGAAAAGCCCTATCCGAAAGCTTCGGAGAAGCCGGAGGAGGCGGCAAAACCCGTGTACGTTTTTACACTTTTTTGGAAAACCTCCAAAAAAGTGTAAAACGTTCACGATTCCACCCGGGACAACATCGAACAATGTCTTTACAAGTATGCCTGTAAGGCCCATGAGTACTGCAATTTGAATGCTATACCGCGAATTACTCAGCCATGGCAACTCGGGGCAAACAGCGCGGGCATTATTCCACTTTTTTGGAAAACCTTGTTTCCGGGAGTGGTAATCCACACCCCGTTGACAAATCTTATTGCTTGAAATAAAGGAAGTTATCGATCAAGGAAGCCGACACCGATTTAACCTGGCAAAATCACCCTGTCAGCGGAGGGCATACCCCGCACCAAGGGCATACCGCGAGGGCTTGGGCCGACCGGTGGGGTTTTTCCGATAAACCCGGTCTCTCCCGGGCGCCGCCGCGAAAAACACCGAAATAATGTACGGCGCCCGGGGCGCTACCCATTCGTCGGTGAAAAACTCCATGGCGCCCGGGCTACCCCCGGTCCTTCAGTGAAAAACTATACGGCGCCCGGGCCGCCGCCGGTTCACCGCTAAAAAACCAGCCGGCGCCCGGGCCCCCTGACGAATTTCGAGGCGAAACCACGAGGCGGCCGGGCCGCCTGCCAAAATCCGGTGTGCAACAGCGAGTAGGCCGATTACAGCGGCAATTTCCAGGGCGAAGTTCGGTGCCGGGCACCGGCCTCTCGCTTCTGATGAGCCTGCTCACCCAATGCCTTGTTTCTTTGAGACTTCAATCATGTTAAGATACGCCCACTCATTGGTTCGCTTTTCGGTGCGCTCATTTGATGAATCGATTAAATATCGTCCGGGGGACATGGGGTACAAATGAAATCCAAAAAAAGCCAGGAAACCAATTTCGATATTAAAAAATGGGCCTTTTTTATCGTGTTCCTTGTGGTGTTGGTCTTGGGACTCTACTTCGTGCTGAAACCGCAAGGCGAAGAAGAGGCCTCGCAGGCCATCGCCCAGGTGGAAAGACTGATTCGCCAGGCCCGGGAAATTACCCAGCGAACCAACCAGGCGCAGGATTTGGCCAATTACGATCTGGCCCGCGATTCCCTGGAACGCGCCAACAAGTACAACATCGAGAGCGAATTCACCCTGGCTATTGAAGAGGCCGACAAGGCCCGCGGGTATGCGCTGAAGGTGATCCAGTCCAACACCGGCGGCACCCTGCGTTCGGGCAATCGCTTCGAGGAGATTCACGGTCAGATCCTGGTGCGGCCCAAGGGTTCCGGCACGTTCAAGTCGGGTGACAAAGACACCGTCCTGGGTGTGGGCGACCTGATCAAAACGTCGCCCGGCTCGGGCTGCAAGGTTGCCTTTGACAACGGTCTGGAAGTGGTGGTTCGCGAAGATACCAGTGTTACCCTACAAGAAAATCTGGGCGGCGAGGAAAATGTCTACCGGCTTCAGTTGAACCTGGAATCGGGACGCCTCGAGGTGAAAACGCCGGAGGCAGGCCGGGCCCGTTTGATCATTTCCACCACTCCGGCGCGGGTGATCTTCTTCCGCAATTCAAGCGGGGCGATATCGTTGTCGGGCTCGCGCAATCCCACCCTGGAAGCACGCGTGCGCCGAGGTCGGGCCGACGTTCGCTCGGGCCCGCAGACATTGAACCTGAACGCGGGCGAGATGGAAACCTTTACCGCCGACCTGTTCAAGAACACCGCGCTACAGTTGCCCGAAGTGCCCAATATGATCAACCCCAAACCCTTTTCCAAGTACCAGGTCAACCAGAACGGCTTCGCCTCGGTTGAGCTGTCCTGGGAACGCGTTTTGGGCGCCACGGCTTATCACCTCCAGGTCAGCAACGATCCCCTGTTCATCAAGATGTTTGACGAACGCACCAATGTCTCCGGGCTTTCCCGAGAAATGCCGTCGCTTATCAGCGGCACCTATTTCTGGCGGGTAGCCGCCATCGGCAACAACCTCACCGGTTTCTTTTCGGAGCCGCGCCAGTTCGAGATTCTCAATAAGTCCGGCGGGGGTGCGGGTACCGCCGATTCCAACCCGCCGGTTCTGATCATCGATGACATTCCGGTCCAGGGTACGGTGGCCATCGTCAAGGGCCGAACCGACCGGGATGCGACCGTTAAAGTGAATGACGAACTGGCCGTTGTCGATAAAGAGGACGGGACCTTCAACCATGTCCTCAACCTGCCCGGCCAGGGGGTTCATAAAGTGATGGTCGTTGCCAAGAGCAGTACCGGTAGCCTGGCCTTCAAGGAATTCAGCATCTCAATCAAGGACTGACCCCAGGTGAAACACGGACCCTTTATCCTGATTACCGAATCCCCAGTCATCCTCAAGCGGGATTTTCCGGGCGTCGCCAGGCCCGGAGACCTGTCCCCCCTGGTGCTGTCCAATATCAAGGCGGTCATCTTGGATACCCGTTTGGATGAGGAGGTCATCGCCGAGGCCGAGGCCGCCTGTCTGGCCAATCAGATCCCCTCCTTTTTCTGGACCCTGCCGGAGGACGGCGCCGGCGGCCCCGAGGCCATTGAAGAGGGTATGCTGGAGTTCCTGGAAGAGCAGAACGAGTGGAAGGCCGTGCATCCCTCGCCCAACACGGTGGCGCGGCTGGAACGAGAGATGTTGGTGGATATCATCACCACGGCCAACTCCCATTTGGAGCCCCAGGAAGTCATGCGCACCGTCATGACCTATATTCACGAATTGATCGCCTGCGAGGCCTGGTCCGTCCTGATTCTGGACAACAACGCGGACAACACGCTCAGCTTTGCGGTTGCTTTCGGACCCGGCAAGGACCAGTTGGCCAATCTCAAGGTACCCTTCGGCAAGGGCGTGGCCGGTTGGGTCGCCAAACACCGTCAGCCCGTCATCGTCAACAACGCCCAGGAGGATTCCCGCTTCCTGGCCGAAATCGATCAGGACACCAACTTCGTCACGCGGGATATCCTCTGCGCCCCGCTGGTCAGCCGCGGCCGCACCATCGGCGTCATCGAGATGCTGAACAAAACCGGGCCCGGCGGTTTCACCGAGCAGGAACTGGAATTGGTGCAGGTTCTGGTCAACCCGGCCGCCGTCGCCATCGAAAACGCCTATCTCTTCCAAAAGGCCCAACGGCTGACCATTCAGGACGACCTGACGCGACTATATAACTCGCGCCACCTGAATCACAGCCTGGAAGTGGAGTTGAAGCGCGCCCGCCGTAACGAGAAACCGCTTTCCATCATCTTCCTGGATCTGGACGGCTTCAAGGCGGTCAACGACAACTACGGTCACCTGGTCGGCAGCCAGGCGCTGGTGGGCATCGGCGAAATCATTCGCGAGATTTGCCGCGAGGGGGATATCGCGGGGCGCTACGGCGGCGATGAGTTCATGTTGATCCTACCGAATACCTCTCAGGACCAGGGCTACGCGATTGCCGAACAAATCCGCGATCACGTGGCCGCCTTCAAGATCAAGGAACTGCGCGTAACCGCCTCCATCGGCCTGGCTTGTTTCCCCGATCACGCCGACGGCAAGGAAAGCCTGATGCGGCTGGCGGACAAGGCCATGTACAAGGTCAAACAAAAGGGCAAAAACGGCATACTTCGCGCCCACGAACTTTAGGCAATCATGCTAGGCTTGGCGCGACGATTTTGGAGGCGCGCTGATGAGCTTACTTGAAGGATTGCGTGTAGTGGATGCCGGAAAGATTCTGGCGGCGCCCCTGGCCGGTCAGATTCTGGCCGATATGGGGGCCGAGGTTTTGAAGATCGAACCGCCGGACGGAGATCCCACGCGGGGCTGGGGACCGCCGTTCCATCGCGATACCGCCGCCTATTACCAGTGCTGTAACCGCAACAAGGACTCGCTGGTGCTGAACCTGAAGCAAGAGGCCGACATGACGCGCTTTCGCCGCTTGCTGGAACGGGCCGATGTGTTGCTGCACAACTTTCTACCTTCCGGGCGCAAGAAATTCGCCCTGACGCGCGCGGAGGTTACCCGGGACTTCCCACGGCTGGTCACCATGGGCGTTACCGGCTTTCGCGTCGGTACTTCGCGGGAGAACGAAGCGGGCTATGACGCGGCATTACAGGGAGAGATCGGGCTGATGAGCTTGAACGGGCCCCCGGAAGACGGCCCCTACAAGGTAGGCGTGGCCATTGTCGACGTGCTCACGGGAATGATGGCCGCCAACGGGGCGCTGGCCGCGCTCTTTCGCCGGTCACGCACCGGCGAGGGCGCCTACTTAAATGTATCGCTGTACCAAACCGGTATGTTTTCTCTGATCAACGTGGGTTCCGCCTTTCACCTGACCGGGGAACCACCCGGCCGTTACGGCAACGCTCATCCCAATATCGTGCCCTATCAGCCCTTCCGCCTGGCCGATCGCGATGTGGTAATCGCGGTGGGCAACGACAAACAATACGCCGATCTGTGCCGCATCCTGAAGCTGCCCGTTGATCACGAAACAAACCGAAAGCGAGTGGAAAACCGAAAGGAAGTGCTGGATCGGCTGTCCAAGGCCATGGCGGACCTGCACTCGGATACATTCCTGAATTTGCTGAACGAGGCCCGGGTGCCCGCCACGCCGGTGCTCACGGTAGAGGAAAGCTTTTCCCGAGCGGCCGCTTGGGATAGCGATGCGGTCATCGCCCTGGAGCACTCAATCCTGGGCACGCTGAAAACCACGGCCTTTCCCGTGACCGGCTTTGCCGCACCCGCCTACAGGCCGCCGCCCATGCAGAACGAGGGCGGCGAAGCCCTGGCGGCCAGGTGGCTGGAAGAGTGATGCGGTTTTCAGGACTGCCGGAGCGCGCGTAACAGAGCGGCCGGGTTGGGTGGTTTACCGGTCATCAGGATGCCGACGCGGAAGATCTTGGCGCAGATCTTGATCGCGGCCAACAGGGCGGCTATCAGAATCAGCAGGCAGACGATCAGTTCCCAGGCGGGGATGGCGCCGGCGCCGTAGCGCATCATGACTACAATCGGCGAGGTCAAGGGGAAGAAGCTGAAGATACGCGCCAGCAGGCCGTCCGGGGCCTGCATGATCACCGGCAGGGTCATCATCGGCACCACCGAAAGAATAATCACAATTGCACTCAGCTGGTTGGATTCGTGCAAGTTGCTACCCAGAGAGCCCAGGGCCAATACAAGAATCGCCAGAAGGAAATAACCCAGTACGAAATAGAGGAAAAAGACCAACAGGGCAATCAGGTCGATATCTACAAACACCAGTAACCAACCCGCGGGCAGCAGGCCCAACACTACCCAGATACCCAACTGGGTCAAGCCCAGGGCGCCGAGGCCGGCCACCTTGCCCGCCATCAACTGCTCCGCCGTGGTGGATGACAGCAGTACCTCGATGACGCGGTTAGACTTTTCCTCCACCAGTCCGCGCAGCAGGCGATCCACTGAGGTCAGAATGCCCAGCATCATCAGGAACATAAAGATAAACGGCAGGGCGAATTTGGCGGGGTCGAAGTCAAAACCGTCCTTCGCTTCCTCCTCTTTCTTGGGCATCTCCTGAAGGTAGTTCTTTTTGAGTTTGTCCAAGGGGCGCAACACGTCGTTGATCTGATCGGGATCGAACTTGCGGGAAAGGACGGCCTCACGCAGATCCGCGGTGATCATGCCGGTGCCCGTCATCCGGACTTCCTCGTTTTTCATGTGCAGGGTGGCCGCGTAGGTTTCCAGGAAATCGGCCTCTATCTCCAGCAACCCGCGAATCTCGCCGGACTTCACCTCGGCCAATCCTTCTTCGCGGTCGGTAAACACCTTGTAACTCAATGCGCGACTGTAGGTGATTTTGGTGGCCATTTCTTCGAATTTATCGCGAAATGTCTTGGGAAGCTGGACCTGGTCCAGGATTTCGGTCAGTTCCTCGTTCTTGCTTTCCTTGGGCTCGTCCTCGTTCTTTGACGCCCAATCCATGAGCCCGGCATGGTCCAAGACGCCTAGCACACGGGAAACCTCAGGCTTGTTGCGATCTACAATGGAGCTGCCGACCAGCAGACCCATGGTCACGCTGAACAGGCCGATCGACGCGATCAGTAACGGCAGGCCCAGGGTTACCAGCCAGAAAGACCACTTGCGAATGCCGATTCGATACTCGCGTTTGGCAATGACCATTATTTTATGCATGGCTCTGGACCTCCCGGATAAAGATTTCGGCCAGCGGGACGCGATAGGGTTTGACGGCAGTTACCTCAAAGGCCTGACCGGACAACCAGCCCAGGAACGACCGGGTGTCCACGTCCTCGGCAAGCTCGATCTTGAAAGCGCCGTCATTGGTGCCCAGCAAGCTGTAAAGGTCGCTCGCGGGTAACTCGCCCTTGCCTTCCACCATCAATGCGTGACCGGAATAACGCGCGATGACAGGTTCCAACGGGCCTGAAAGAATGAGTTGTCCCTTGTTGATCAAAAAGATATTCTGGCAAAACGTTTCCGCCTGGGCCATCTGGTGGGTGGACAGCACAATAGTCACGCCGTCTCCTTGTAACTGACGGATCAATTGAGCCACCAGGTTGGCGTTGACGGGATCCAGACCGGAAAAGGGTTCATCCAGAATCAGCAGCCTGGGCCTGGCGATCATTGCGGAGATCAACTGGATCTTCTGCTGGTTGCCCTTGCTCAACTTGCCGATTTTATGATCGGCCACGGGCGTCATGGCCAGTTGATCCAGGAAGTGATCGGCATTGGCCGCGGCCTCTTTCGGTTTGAGCCCCTTAAGTTCCGCAAAGTAGATCAGGGTTTCGCGAACCTTGGTGCCGCCGTACAAGCCGCGCTCCTCGGGCAGGTAGCCGATATGATCCTTGCGACCGCCGGTAAGGCCCTGGCCCAGGTTAATGACGCCGCTGTCGGGCTTGAAGATATCCATGATCATGCGGATCAGGGTTGTCTTGCCGGCGCCGTTGGGCCCCAACAAACCGCTGATCTGCCCGACGGGTATTTCAAAGGAAACATCCTGAACAGCTCGGGTAGACCCGAAACTTTTGCTAACTTGCTCAATAGAAAGAATCATGCGGCCCTCATCCAAGCGGAAATGATAACGCGAGGCTATTTAACCACCGAAGGCGAGATGACGCCAGGAGGAATGTTATCGCGCCGCCTGGTCTTCCTGAACTGCTATGATGTACCGGCCGGAAGACTCCGGCCGATTAAAACTTGAAGCGAGCTTATGTCACAACGCAAAATTGCCGTCCTCACCACTTCCCGCGCCGACTACGGTCATCTTTACTGGCCGCTCCACGAGCTGCGTCAACAACCGGACATCGACGTTCGCCTGCTGGTTACCGGTGCCCACCTTTCCCCCGAATTCGGTCAGACAGTCCGGGAAATCAAACGCGACGGCTTCCCCATCGAAGCCGAAATCGAATGCCTGCTCAGTTCCGACAGTGATGTGGGCATGGCCAAAACCATCGGTTTGGCAACCCTGTCCCTTGCCGATGTTCTGGGGCGCCTGCGGCCCGATATCCTGTTACTGATCGCCGATCGTTACGAGATGCTGGCGCCCGCCGCGACAGCCCTGGCCTTGCGCATTCCCATCGCGCATATCGAGGGCGGCGATGTCAGCGAGGGCGCCGTGGATGACGCCGTCCGTAATGCGCTGACCAAAATGAGCCATCTCCATTTCACGCCTACCGAGCAGGCCCGTCGCCGCGTGCTGGCCATGGGTGAAGAGTCCTGGCGCGTCATCCGTAGCGGCGCGCCGTCCCTGGACCATCTCAAGCGACAGGAATTGCCCACCCGTAACGAACTGTCACAGCGATTGCAATTGGACCTGGAACAACCCACCGTGGTTGTAGCCTACCACCCCGTCACCCTTCAAGAAAACACCCTGGCCGAGGCCGAGGCGGTATTCAGGGCTCTGGCTTTGTTGCCCTATCAGATCGCTTTCTGCTTCCCCAATGCGGATGCCGGCAGTCGCGCGCTGATTAGACGCGCCGAGGAGTTTTGCGGTCAACGATCTAATGCGGAACTGTTCGTCAATCTGAATCACCTGACCTATTGGTCTCTGCTGAAACGCGCCCGTCTGTTATTGGGCAACTCCAGCAGCGGCATCATGGAATCACCGTCCCTGGCTTTGCCCACGGTCAATATCGGCATGCGCCAACAGGGGCGCGAGCGCGCGGCCAATGTGATCGATGTCCCCGCGCAAACCGAGGTTATTTCGGCGGCGGTAGAAAAGGGCCTCTCGTCGGAATTTCGGCAGGGTTTACAAGGTATGATCAACCCTTACGGCGACGGTACCGCCGGTCAGATCATTGCTCGTACCCTGGCCCAAATCCCCCTGGGTGAAAAGCTGTTGGTCAAAAAGGCGCTTCCGCTGGATGAACACGGCGCTTGGATTCAGGAGGACACTCGGGGCCTACACACTTAACTTCGGCGCCTTGTGTGCCGATAAGCGCAGAACAGGTATGCTTCCTGCATCTATGCCCCACAGTCAGGCTGTCTGTAAGGGGTGAAACCGTTGCGGAAAGCGGACCATACACCGACCGATCATTGCGGACGGGAAATTTTGACCGGGTAAACGATTCCTAATGAAACCCAATCTCAGTCAGGAAGAGATCAGTATGCTGCTGGGCAACAAGTCCGACGGCGGCGATGAGGGTGGTCAGCCCAAACGGGAATTTCTCGACCAGTCAGGGATCGACCAGATGATCAAGGCGGCCCAAAACAAAACCGAACCGGAATCCTCGGACAGCGGCGGAAACCTGGATCAAGCGGCAATCGATGCCCTGATGAACAGAAGTGCGGCACAGCCTGAGCCGGCACCTGCCGACGAAAGCTCGGCCTTGGATCAGGCGGCGATCGATGCCTTGATGTCCGGTAGCAGCGGTACATCGGCTCCGGCTCCTGAATCGTCTACCGGTAATTTGGACCAGGACGCGGTAGATGCGCTATTCGGCGCCAAACCTTCTCCGCCGGTCGATACCCAAGGCTCGGCCGGCGGCATGTTGGACCAGGCCGCTATTGACGCCATGATGAACCAACAAGCCGCCGCACCGCCTCCGCCCGCACCCGCGGACAGCGGCGGTCTCGATCAAGCGGCGATCGATGCTCTGATGAACGGTGGTACGCCGCCGGCCGATAGCGGCGGGGCCTTGGACCAGGCAGCGATTGACGCCATGATGAACCAACAAGCCGCCGCACCGCCTCCGCCCTCGCCCGCCGACAGCGGCGGTCTCGATCAAGCGGCGATCGATGCTCTGATGAACGGCGCTACGCCACAGGCCGATACCGGCGCGGCCTTGGACCAGGCAGCGATTGACGCCATGATGAACCAACAAGCCGCCGCACCGGCTCCGCCCACACCCGCGGACAGCGGCGGTCTCGATCAAGCGGCGATCGATGCCCTGATGAACGGCGCTACGCCGCAGGCCGATACCGGTGCGGCCTTGGACCAGGCAGCGATTGACGCCATGATGAATCAACAAGCCGCCGCACCCCAACCAACACCGGACGTCGGCGCTCAGAACATATCCCCTTCCAACGGAAACGGAGGGATTTTCTCGGGCATGGACGCCATGATGGCCGAGGAAGCGGGAACTGCCGAAACCGACAGCGGAGGGATGCTGGATCAGGCGGCCATTGACGCCATGATCGCCGCACAATCGGGCACGGAACCTCCGAGCAAAGGCGGATCGGACCAGACCCTCAATCTATCCGATACGATTCCGGCAGACGGTGCCGGTATGCTGGATCAAGCAGCGGTTGACGCCATGTTGGCCGGGCAATCCGCATCGCCTCCACCCGATAGCGGCGGTCAGTTGGATCAAGCCGCCATTGATGCCATGTTGGCCGGTCAATCCGCACCGCCTCCTCCCGATACCGGCGGCCAGCTGGATCAAGCCGCTATCGACGCCATGTTGGCCGGGCAATCCGCACCGCCTCCTCCCGACAGCGGCGGCCAGTTGGATCAAGCCGCCATCGACGCCATGCTGGCCGGGCAATCCGCACCGCCTCCTCCCGACAGCGGCGCACAGCTTGATCAAGCGGCTATCGACGCCATGCTGGCCGAGCAATCCGCACCGCCTCCTCCCGATAGCGGCGGCCAGTTGGATCAAGCCGCCATCGACGCCATGCTGGCCGAGCAAACATCATCTCCCACTCCCCAACCGGCGCCGTCCGGCGGGCAACTGGACCAGGCCGCAATAGACGCCATGTTGGCGCAACAGCCGCAAGCGCCGATCAAACCCGCACCGCAGCCCATGCCCGCCAATGTTCCCGATAATTTCGATATGCTGGACCAAAACGGCGTTGATGCCCTCATCGCCATGCACGCTTCAGGCGCCCCGGTTGCCGCTCCCAAAACCGCCTCGGGGCCCCAAGACCTCCTGGCCCAGGTAGGCCTTGCAAACGAGACCGGTGTCTTGGACCAGGGTGCCATAGACTCTCTGATCAAAACCCAGCCCGCGCCGGTAGCCAAACCCAAGAAGAAGGCCAAACAAATCCCCAACGCCTTGGGCGCCAAAACGCTGAATGAGGATGATTACAAGGGAAATAAGGTACTGAAGAGTTGGAACAACGCCAAAGTAACCGGAATCCGGCAGCCTCGATTCTTCACCCCGGAGACTGCCGCCGTTCAGGAAACAGCGCTCAGCGCCATCGAGCGGCTATTCACCCTGGCCAACACTTTCCGTGACGAGAACTCCGACCGCGGCCTGGATGAAATTGCCGAAGTACCCAACAAGTTCGGTCATCACACCGTCATCGCCCTGACTCGTAACCGTGCCCAACCCGTGCAAATCAAACTATCGGGCATTCTTACCTGTAACGGTTACCAGAAATTTGTAGAAACCGAGCGCACGGTTCACGTGGACCGTTTCGTCCCCAACGAGGGCCCGACTTGTCGCCGATGGGTAGACTGGTTCGCCACCAATTACGACCCGGAAACCCTTAGCAGTATCAGCGGGCTTACCGGTATCTAACTCGCTTTTCGGTCGGCAAAGAATTGGATTACCAAGGCGATGAGAACGGTTCCGCAAAGCGATACGAAGGGATTCCAAGGCCAGGAGAGTGGATAGATCGGTTGCAGAGCAGGTAGAAAGGCCGTTTTGGTGAAGAGCAATAAAGTTGCCATCCCACCGATCGCTCCCCAGAACGCCGCACCGGGTTTGATCCCCGGCAGGAAAAAAGCCAGGACGAATAATCCCAACAACGGACCCGTGAATAATGAGGTGAAGGACAGGGCCATGTCCAGTAGTGATTTTTGGCCGGCCACACAAATGAAGGCGGCGGCGGTGCCCAGAAAGCCCCAGACCAGGACGAACTTACGGGTGGTCACCAGCAAGGTCCGGTCATCCATGGATTCTGTAACGCTTTGGGGCAGGAAGTCCTTGACCGAGGTATTGGCTAAAGCGGTGATCGCCGAATCCAGGGAACTCATGGCGGCCGCAAAGATGGCGGCAACCAGGATACCGGTCAGACCCGGCGGCAGGATTTCGAGAATGAAGTAGGGAAAGACGCTGTTGATATCGGTGTCAGGCGGCAGCGTTGCAACTTCGGCTACTTGGAAATAGGCGTAAAGGGCGGCGCCGACCCAATAGAACAGCAGACCCACTGCCAACCCCAGTACCGCGGAGGAGAGCGAGGAGAGGTTGGCGCGTCGGGTATCCTCACAGGCCATATAGCGCTGCACGAATTGTTGGTCGCAGCCCCTGATAGCGACCTCGAAAAAGGTGTAGACCAAACCCGCCGAGAGGAAGGTGCGGGCGTTGCTAGGGTCCAGGGAACCGTCGAACCACCTGGTTTTACCGGCATCGGCAGCCATATGCGCCATGATGTCGAACCCGCCGATGCCTCGCGCACAAAAGTAGAGCGCGGCCAAACCGCCGCCGAAGAGCACCACGAATTGCAGCACGTCCGTCCACACAACGGCGCGTAGGCCGCCGAACCAGGTATAGACCACGGCCAGGACGGCTGTTGCGCCGATGCACCACCCGATATGCACCTGGAAGATTTCCGCCAGCACCAGGGAGGGTCCGAATAAAAGGATGCCGGTTCGCAAAAGCAGGTGGAGCGAGTATAGAACCGAGGCCAGTAGACGGACCTTTCGGTCGAAGCGCTGCTCCAGAATTTGGTAGGCCGACTCAACCTTCAGGCCCTGGAAACGAGGGATGAACACGAACCAGACAATGAGAATAGCGGCAAATACGCCGAAATTGCACATCAGGTAGGTCATGTTCGTGTTGTAGACATCGGCCGGGTTCCCCAAAAAGGTGGTGGCGCTGACCGAGGTGGCAATCAGGGAAATGCCGACAGCCCACCAGGGCATGCGCCCGCCGCCGAAGATAAAATCGCCGAAACCCTTGTTGCCGCGAGAACACCAGGCGCCAATGGCCAGAACGATGCCTAAGTATGCGATTAACGCCAATAAATCCAATTGATTGAGCAAACATAACCTCCCAGGTTTCGGCTATTGTACCACGTGCGGGGCAAGTGAAATGAAAATCGGGAAGCCGGAAACTGCCTTGGGGAGACGGGCATCGGCTTATTTGTGCCGGAACCGCCGAATCGGGTCGCCGGCGACTGTTTTCTGTTGTGCATATCTTGATCACTTTCAACAGATTGCCCGGGCTATACAGCGAAATCATAACAACACGACTCCGATAACGTATAATAATAACGAAACCGGCGTCGTCACATTCATAGGAGTTCTTATGGACTGGTTTCAGATCCTGATTGCGCTGGCCCTGGTCATGGCCGGCCGGCGCCTGTACTGGGTATTTCTGGCTTGTGTGGGGTTTGCCGCGGGGTTCACCCTTGCAACTGAGGTTTTTGCCAACGCCACTGACATGGAGATTATAATCGTCGGCCTGGTTCTTGGGTTGATGGGTTTGTTCGTGGCCTTGTTTCTTCAAAAGGCGGCGATCGGCGTCGGTGGTTTTTTAGGCGGCAGTTATATCACCCTGGCCATGATGGACCTGGTCGGCGTTCCAACCGCCGGCTTGAACCTGTTGATTCCGTTACTGGGCGGCCTGGTGGGCATCATATTGTTGGTAATGCTGTTCGATGCGGCCCTGGTGCTGTTGTCCAGCATCGCCGGCGCAGCACTATTGGTGCAGGTCACCACCTTGAACCCTCCCTACGATACCCTGCTGTTCCTGGTCATTGCGATCTTCGGCATGATGTTCCAATTCCGCCTGATCGGCAAATCACCACGTCCGGTGCACACCTGATTTCTGGGAATTCGAAGAAAAAATGCTGTGAAATACCGGCTTGCAACCGCTGCCCCTTGCGCGATGAGTTCTCAACCCCTACAATGGGCCAAAAATGGTTCCTTGGAAACAGAGGGGTTTCAGGATGGAAAGAAGAAAATTCATCGCACAGGTAGGCGCGGGCGCGGCCTTGGGAATGACGGCCGCATGCGGTTCCAGTCAAACGAATGTGGAGGGCGCACCCGCCGTGCAAACCGCGCCGCGTGTCAACTGGCGGCTTGCTTCCAGTTTCCCTCGCAGTCTGGACACGATTTACGGCGCGGCCGAAACCCTGGCGAAACGCGTCGAGGAATTGACCGAGGGTCGCTTTACAATACGGGTCTACCCGGGCGGTGAAATGGTTCCCGCTCTGCAAGTGCTGGATGCCGTTCAAAAGGGCACGGTTCAAATCGGCCATACGGCCGGCTATTACTACAAGGGCAAGCACCCCGCGTTGTCGTTTGACTGCTCCATTCCCTTCGGTATGACCGCTCGCCAGCAAATTGCCTGGATCTACCAGGGCGGTGGTTTGGAGAAGATGCGTAAGGTGTTCGCCCAGTTCAACATGATCAACCTTCCCGGCGGCAATACCGGCTGTCAGATGGGTGGTTGGTTCCGCAAGGAATTGAACTCACTGGCCGATGTACGCGCCCTAAAAATGCGGATTCCCGGCTTGGGCGGTGAGGTCATGAGCGAAATGGGCGCCACGGTCCAAGTTCTGGGAGGCGGAGATATCTATCCAGCCCTGGAACGCGGTGCTATTGACGCCACCGAGTGGGTCGGTCCCTACGACGATGAAAAACTGGGATTCTATAAGGTCGCCAAGAACTACTATTACCCGGGCTGGTGGGAGCCGGGTCCCAGCCTGTCCTTCCTGATCAATCAGGGAGCCTGGGACAAACTGCCCAAGACCTACCAGAACGCCCTTTCCGTGGCGGCAGCCGAGGCGGATTTGGAAATGGTGGCCAAGTACGACGCCAAAAATCCCCCGGCGCTGACTCGATTGCTAGATCAAGGCGTTACCCTGAGGCCTTTCCCAGACGACATCATGACAGAGGCGAGGAAGGTAACCAGGGATTTGATGTCGCAACTGGTCGCCTCGAATTCCTTATACAAGGAAGTGTACGACCACTGGTCCAAGTTCAAGGAAGAAAGCGATCGTTGGATGGCTACCGCCGAGTTCGCCTACAGTAAATTCATGCTGGGAGGATAGAGTCTCAGTTATGACATTCGGCGCGCCCATATTTATTCGCGAATAAAAATAAATCGAAGCTTTTTGAAAAATAATTCGCCGTGAGAAATTTCTCTAATGCTAGGCTTTCAGCTGGATAAACCCTGCATGGAGTGCTCATGGAATCTTCTCAAGCGAAACCGGTACAGAAAAATACCTACGACCACCCCTGGAAAGTGATTATCAGTAATCACTTTCCCGACTTTATGTCATTCTTCTTTCCCAAGGCTCATGAACGCATCGATTGGAATCGTCCGGTTGAGTTTCTCGAACAGGAACTGGAAGCATTGGGCTTGGACAACCAGGAAGGCGACCGTCGAGTCGACAAACTGGCTAAGGTCTATCGAATTGGCGATGAAGAGGATGTCTGGCTATTGATCCATTTGGAAGTACAAGCTACCCGAGACATCGACTTTTCTCAGCGAATGTTTGTCTACAACTACCGCGGTTATGACAAATACGGGCGCATCATCATCAGTATGGCCGTCCTGGCCGACAACAATCCCAACTGGCGGCCGGTGGAATTCAGTTACGGCGACTTCGGCAGCAAGATGTCCCTCACCTTTCCCATTGTCAAACTATGGGATTACAAGGACCGCATGGAAGAACTTTCCCAAAGCGACAACCCCTTCGCCCTGGTGGTCGCGGCTCATCTACAATCCTTGTTGACGCAAAAAGATACGGATCAGAGGTATAAGGTTAAATACAGGTTGATCCGGGCTCTACTGCAGCGAAAGTGGACCCGAGAGCAAACCATAGACCTGCTTCGATTCATCGATTACGTTATGCGACTGCCGAAGGGCCTTGACAAACAGCTGAAACAGGAACTAAATAAGGAAATAGGAGATGAAGCCATGAGAATGTACAAAGGCAGTTTGGCTGAAATGGAATTCGAAGAGGGCATGGAAAAAGGCCTTGAAAAGGGCATGGAAAAGGGCTTGGAAAAGGGCTTGGAGAAAGGCTTGGAGAAAGGCTTGGAGAAAGGGAAGTTGGATATGCTCCTGAGACTGATCAGCAAGAAGTTCGGTCGGGTCCCCGATTGGGTTGAAGCCAAAGTCAAGAATGCCGACAGCGCCACCTTGGATGTTTTGGCAGAGGCTGTCCTCGATGTATCCAACGTTGATGAACTCTTCGCCAGTTGAACGTATGCTCCGCTGATCGTTGCTGAAAAAAAAAGGCCGTCCCCCATATTTGGAAGACGGCCTTTCGATTTTTATTGCCGATCTTGTCAGGAACCCTTAGCGAACAAGGCCGCTAACAGATCTCCCGTGCGGCTGCGCCAACTGGTCCAATCGGTACCCTGGTTGTATTGTTTTGCCGTTACCTTGAAGCCCTTCTTCTTCAACAAAGAAGCCAGAGCCGGATTGGTCTGCGACATATCCCACTCTTCCTGGGGATTGCGCATATCGTAAGTGCCCCAGTCCACAAAGAAATGTACCTTGGCCTTACCGCGTATTTTCTCCAGTTCGCCGTCCCAGTCGCGAAGGTTATTACCCATGTAAAAGCCGGATTGCATGGCCCCTTTACTGAACATGTCCGGATTCTGGATGATGGTTCGAACCACGGCGCCGCCGGTATAGCCGAAGCCCACCAGGGTGCGGCCCTCGGCATTGGCAATTGTCTTGTAGGTGCTGTCTACCATCGACACCAGTTCCACAATCATGGCGGAGCCCCTGGGGTCGAACGCGGGTATGCCCACGAAAACCGTGATAAAGGGCTTCAACTTACCTTTGCCCATCGTGGTCAGCGCCTGTTTCCAGGCACCGCGATCCCAAGCAGCGGGATCGGTAACGTAGGCGACCGGGTAGCTCTTCTCAGAGTCGTAACCCGCGGGCAGGTAGACCTTGAAGGAAACTTTACTCTCGTAGGCTTTACTATCCCATTCGTGTTCTACCAACTTACCCGGTGCTTCGCCGGATTCGGCCAGGTAGCCTGGGGCTTTGTATTCCGGCATGGCGAACCAGGACATGGGCAGGGGCTCGCCCGTTTGGTTGAATTCCATGAACTCGCCGACAAGCATGGCCTCGGTGCCGCGTTTGTTGAGAGGATCGGTAAGGTGGTCGTTGTAGTCCTTTATGAACAGGTAGGCAAGCATGGCGTCCGGTTTGGTTTTGATGGTTGTATAGAAAGTATTTGTACCGTCGATACGCGTCATCGAACGCTCCTGGCGAGCGCCGAAGAAATGACCGGCAACCGCTACGTCCTCTGCCTCGCCCCGGTAGATGAAATGCACAGTATCTTTACCCTCGATCAGAGGAAATGACTTTTGAGCCTTGATGAAATCATCGACCACCGCTTGTTTGTCCGATGCGCCTTCCACCTTCTTCAGTAGTTCCGCGATCACCGAGCCCGTGGGTTTCACACGAGTTTCGACAACGGCCGTTGCGCGGTCCGTAACATCGACCCGAGCCAGGCTGTCGAATCCGCGAACGTAGATGCTGTTACCGGAAATGGCGGGCAGCGTCCAGGCGACTTTATCGAAGACCTGCAATCGTGCTTTTTCCTGATAGCCGTCAGGGCTTGCCTTTCCGACGGACAGGGCGCCGCTCTTGGTGGCCACAACCAGATGATCATCCGCAACTGCAAGAAAACCGTCGCCCGGTTGGCGCGACTTCCATTGAGCTTCGCCGGTTTCCGGGTCGATGCAGGTGAAGATCCGCGTGCTGTAGGCATAGAGGTAACCGTCGTGATACACGGGCACCGTATAGGAATTCTTGGCCGCACGAGTGGACCACTGCTCGATGACCTGGAAATTCTCGCCGTCCCGCGCCACCGCTACGGATTTTGAACCGGCCCGGCCCACGCCCAGAAATAACCGGCCGTTACTCATGGGGACGGGCGTCATACTTCCGTAACCACGTTCGCCTTCGCCCACATATTCGTGAGACCACAGGATACGTCCTTGCTCGGGATCGATGCCGACAAGAGTTTTGGTGCCGCCGGCGATCAGTTGCGTTCTACCGTCCCAACTCCAGGTTCCCGGGGTGGGATAGCCGATGTCATCGGAACCGGCGCCCCAGATCTTCTCGCCGGTTTCCGGGTGGAAGGCCATGACCATGCGGTCCTCGCCGCCAACCATCACGATAACCTTGCCGTTGACAACCAGCGGGGAGCCGCCGAAGCCGTAGCGCGGTTTGGATGCCTTCAGGTCATCCACCATGTGCATGTGCCACAATTGCTTGCCCGTGGCGGCATCCAAAGCAAAGAAATTTCCGTAGGGGTCCAGGCCGAAAACGCGTCCGTCGGCAATAGCCGGGGTGGCGATGGGGCCGTCGTGCGAGCCGTCGTGGCCCTTGTAAATGGGGCCGATGGTGTATTGCCAGAGCCTGCGACCGTTATTCACATCGAAAGCGCCGACCACATTCTTATCGCCGTCGGCGTAAAGGGTCACGGCCATGCCCTCGGCAACGGCCACACCGGAATAGGCACTGCCGATAGGGATCTTCCAGGCCAACTTCAGGCCGATTTCCTTTTTTCCCGTAAACATTCCGGAACCGGCGGCGTGTCCGTCGAATTTGGCGCCCCGGAAACCCGGCCAGGAGTTGTCCCCGGCCGCTGTTGCCGAAGCGACGGTCAGCAGTAAGGCGGAAATGAAAGTGAAAGCACGGAGCATAGAACCTCCCAAGGTTTGGTGTGGGTTGATTCCGGCGCGGCAGCCGGTAACATGGACATCTCTTCCTTCCTAGAGTTAAGGGACGCGGAGATGAACAAGATAGGTGCCGCGGATATTCCACATTACGTAGTTGAACGCCTGGGGAGGCCGTTTCGTTTGTTTGTTTCGTTTTATTTTTTCCTGGCCGTCATCTGATCCATGATTTTTTGGATGCCCTCTTTCAGTTCCTCGGGATCTTTGCCGTCGCCCAGTTTGCCTTTCAGGTCGGCCAGGCCGGAAGCCAACTCCATCTTTTCGCGGTCGGCGTCCATCTTGGCGCTGTCCCGTGCTGCCTGGGCCTGGTTCTGGGCCACGTCGCGGGGATCGCCGCGCAACATCGACTCCACGCCGGTGACCAACCTGCCCAAAATGCGGAAGACCAGATCCGATGAAAAACCGCCCAACAAAGCCAGGATTGGTTTGGTCATGGGTTGGTCCGTCAATAAGGAGGACGCATCGCCGTCAGCCCCGGCCGCGGATGACAATAACTGGGAGGACACGACCTCGGCAAGAATCAAACCGGCGATCATGCCCAGGATGAAACGGACCCAATAGGAAGAGTTGTAAACGGGGTCGAATGTTCCCTTGGTGACATAACGATTGGCTTCGAACAAGTTGGCAAAGCTGGCGCCCAGGGCCGCGGCGGACAGCAGGAAGATCTGGTTGAACAACAAGTTCAAACCCGAGTGTTGCAACAGGCTCTGATTGATATTATCGATGGAAACCCGACTCGAAAGGCTGATGACAACAAAGGCGACCAGGGAAAACACGGCAAGCAAAACCATTTGCCGAATCAAAGCAACCGGTCCAAGCATGGCGAGGAGGCCTCCTCCCTTCTGGGTCAAAGCCATGATACTGCGCGGCGTTGCGGGAGAGATCACCCGAGCCAGGCCGATGTGGATTTGGATCAAAGCCTCTGAAGTCAGGCGCCGCACCGGCGGTGAATCTCCCGGGCTCTTCTTATTGTCCGTATCGACCTTGGCGGGCTCTTCCGAGTCTTGCGGTCGGCTCAAATCTTTCAACTGGTCGGCCAGACTCGAGGGGATGTCCAAACCGGAAGTGAATGCATAGCGCATCATGGCTCGACACTCGTTGTCGAGTTGTTGATATAGAGTTGGAGGTTGACTGGACGCGGCCTTGTCGGGTTCTTGCTTTTTATTGGTTTGGACTGTGGTTGTCTGTGATTCGGCCATAAAACCCCCGGTATTGTGCTTACTTTTCGGGAACCGTTTCCTGGATCATGGTTTTTAAAAACCCGTGGACATCTCGGGTACCTCGGGCTCACTCGGAACTTCGGGCGTGTCAGGAACTTCCGGTTCGGTGACATCCGGGACGGCATCCGCCGCTTTCTCCGCCGTATCGACTGCTGCCGAAGGATCGATCGCGCCGAACAGGTTGGCGACCAGATCGGTCATCGGTCGGGGCAGTTTCCAGTCCGCCGCGGCCGTTGCGAACCCGGTCGGATCGCTCAACGCGTCGGTAAAACTTTCCGGCGCGGCCAAAGCCCATGAGAGATCCGCGTTGAGGAAGAATAAAGCCAGGGCGTCGCCGCCCGCTGCCGCCTCCTTGGGAAGTAGATTCAAGAAGGCATTCAGAGAAGGTATCTTGAAGGCGTTGAACAGGTCGATCAGGTCATCGCCGGAAAGGTTGAGCACCGTACCCGTCTTGCCGAAGGTGACCCCGCCCGCCGGCATTTGGAGGAAGGTGCCGCCCAGGGTGAAGTCCAGGGGCAGGTCGGTCAGTTCGCCCTCCCACAACACCACGTCCGGATCGGTCAGGAATTCCCGCACGGCGCCGATCAAGGCAGCCGCCTCGGTCAGGGCGGGCATGGGCAAGGTACCCAGCGTTTCCAGCTTCATGCCCTCCCTGCCCGTTCGCTCAAAAACCAGCGATTCGTAGAACATGGGGATAGGTACATAACCGGCCGAGGCATTGCCGGTAAACATGAGGACCAGTTCGCTTGTGGTCAGCTTGCAGTTGGTCTCGGTCAGGGGATTGGAAACGGGCGCGGTGTCGCCGGTGATAAACAATTCGGTTTCGGCATCGATGGTCAGGTTGAACTGATCGGTTATCGACCCGAAGCCCAAGCCAAACAGTTTCACGCCCACCGTCGCGCCCTGTCCGCTGAAGACCAGTTTCACCGGTTGATCCCGGGGCACGAAGAAGTCACAAGTGAACCCGGCGTTGCTGACGTAACGGATGGAGTAGTGCACCGTGGTCGGCGGCTCCACGGCGGCGAAGTCGCTCCAGCCGGGAGGGGCGGGGTCCGGGGCGACGATATTTTCGGGTTTTTGGGAGGACAGGATCTCGGGTAACAAATCTGCCGGGGCTTTTAATTTCAGATGATTCAACGCGGCTTTGACGGGCTTGCTTGAAAACGCGGGCGGACGTTGCACCGTGATCTTGCCCTCGGCGCTGAAGACGCCTTCCTGATGGGAAAAGACCGGGGCGTCCAGTTGGAAGGCGCCGAAATCGGCCAGGTTAAGCATAAAGGTATGGTTTTCCGCCGGTTCCAACGACATGCCCGCCGCCTGGAGGGTAAAAGGCGCGCTGAGCAGTTGGAAGCTTACCGCGCCCGTGCCGTCCACGGTCAGCGCAAAGTCGACCTCGGGTAGGAAGGTAACCGGGTTGCCGGGAACGATGCCGTTCAACTTATCCGCGAGCCGGCCCAGTTTCAGCCTGGCGGAAAGAGCGGGGGCATCGACACCGCCCTCGATGGTCATCTCCTCGATCGTCAGAGCCAGGTCTACCTGGAACGCCCCCAGCAGGTTGACGGCAAGTTTGCCTTCCGCGGGCGACTCCAGTGTGTAGACACTGTTCGCATTGGTCAGCTTGAAGTCCGTTCCGGTCCATGTGCCGCTTGCCGGACCCGCGCCTTGCCAATCTCCGGTGGGGAGATCGGCGGTCAGTATATCGGGAGGCAGGAACACGATCGGTTTGGTTTCGCCGGCGGGGGAATCGGCGGGTTCCTCCGGCTTGTCCCCTTCCCTACCCTGCTCGGAGGATTCATCGGAAGCCTCCGCTGTTTCTGCCGATTCGGCGGGGTCCGATTCAGAGTTTCCCGTGGGCTTGTCCGACTCATCTGCCGAACCGGACGTGTCTTCAGAAGATTCCGAGGTTTCTTGCGATTTATCCGGGTCTGCGCCGGCATCGTCACCGCTCCCAGCGTTCCCGGGGTCATTCGGGCCGACCCCTGGCTTCGGGTTCTCCGGGGGTTTCTCGGCGCCGCCCGGGTTGTCATCACCGGGCGGCTCGGGTTCATCCCCGTCGGAACCGGTCGACGGCTCCTCCGGCGGCCTGGCGGCGCGTTCGCCGATTTCTCGCCCGGTGCGGACCTTACCGCTGAGGTTGAAATCTTCCAGGTGACCCAGCGTTACTTTTCCACTCGGCGGAGCTTGTTTGGACTCGGACCAGGGAGACGCCAGCGAATCCGGGACGCCGTCAACAAAGGACAGTAATTCGTCATCGCGGGCATCGTGTCGCCAGGCCAGGTGATGCCAACGTCCCGGCGTCAATGCATGGGCTCCGGCCAGGCAATGCCCTTCCAGGAAAAAAGCGGGTTTGCCGTCCACAACGGTAAGGGCCGCACCGGAGCCGGCCGCCGGCGGATCAGCCCCCGGCTCGGTGGGAAAAACCCACAGGTCCAGGGTGAAATCGCCCCGGGTCAACGCCGATGCGGAAAACGTCAACGCCAGAGGTTCCGCGGGTTTCCCGGCCGGAGGCGGTTTGTCGCCGGGCGCGGGTTTCGACGCCTCGGTCGTATCCTTGCTCTCCTTGGATTCGCCGGTGTCTTCAGCCGCATCGGACTTCGGCTCAGCGGATTCTTCATCCGCGGGCGAACCGGCGGCAGTATCCTCGGCAGGAGGAGAAGCAGTGTCCTCTGACGACTGGTTGGACAGCTTCAGCAGGAGCTTGAGGTCGTCCTCATCGATCACATCCAGGATGCGGCATTCGGGATCATGGTACACGGAGGCGATCGGAATGGTGGAACCGGGGCAGGTGACCCGTACCAATCCCGAGGAGGCGTTGCCGATGCTGAGGGCCATACGATCGACATCGGCAACGCCGTGTTCGCGGGCAAATTCCCGCACGCTTTCCGCACCGCTGCCCTGATCCGCTTCAAGCGGCAGGTCTACCTCCAACAACACGTTGTCGAAGAGGACCCTGATGGGATCATCGCGGTCTTGACTCATCGAGGATCAAACGCTGTCCAGGATCAGTTGACCTTCCTCGCGACGACGGCGGCGAATGCCTTGCAACTTGTGATCCTGCTGCATGCCCGCGATCCGTTCGCCGACAGTCTTCCAATCGCCGGATTGCAATGGGTCGCTCAATTGTTCCAGATCGCGGTTGCCGGGGCCCCGGTTGTAGGCCAGGCTCAACAAGGCCGTTTGTACCGAACCCGGCGTGTCGGAATTGTTCAGCGCGGGAAACCGCTTGGAGATGCGGTTCCAATAGGGCTCGGCCACGATGCTGAACAGATCGTCGCTCTGATCGCGGGAGATGCGAATGAAAGTGAAAGCCTCGCCGGACGCCTGCGCCTGTTGCAGGGCCTGTTCCGCTGCATCGCCGCGTTTGCCCTGAACGCTCTTCAAGCTTTCCAATTGCTCAGCCGTGATCAGGGAGCCGTAGGCCTTTTCAACCAGGCTCCATTCCGCGTAACCCAGATCCACGCCCGGATCCAGCGTCACGCCGCTTTGTCCCTTGGGCCAATAAGGTTTCCCCAAGTGACCTTCCCATTTGTGCACCCATTTAAAATCGCCGTGAAAAGTAGTCATAACTCCGTCCTTTTTCTATTGTTTCGATATGGTCTGTTGGGTTGACCGGTTGAGATCAGTCCGTTGCCACGGTTACCTGTTCGTGTTCGCTCTGATATGCGCGTCCGCCCGGCTCCGTTTCGTCTCGCACCAACTCTACCGAGGCGCCGACCGGATCGTAGTACAGGTGATGCGCCGGCACGCCGCGAGGGATGTCGCCGAGCGGACGATGTTCCATGGAACGCGCATCCACGATCCGGCCGTCCAGTTCCAATCGATGCAGATGGGCTTTCAGACCGTGGTCGAATTCCACACCGTGGTTCAAGCCGCCCGCGAGCAGCACATCCACATCGCCGGGACGCGTGCCCCAATGGTTGATCATGTAGTGTCGCATTGCCGAAACCGTATCCATGACCGGCGTGTTTTGACTACACGGGGCCAGGCAACCCTGATGCCGCGCTTTGTCGTGTAAAAGCACCACCAGTTTGTCGGATAAATCGCGGACCGACAGAGGATGCCCCTCTGAATGACCGCGCGTTTCGGGTTTGACTTCGATGAAGTTCCGGTTGGGTTCTTCGCAACCGGAGGGAATACAGGTGAGGTTCATGGGTCTCCTCCATTACCGATTTCAATCCTTTTGGATTGGGAATTCGAAAAGGGTTCCAGTCAAGGGGTGCCTGTCGCTGATCTCGTAATAAGGGCCGGGCCAATAGCCGCCTTCGCCCTTCATAATTGCCGTGCCGTCGCTCATGTAGACGGTGTCGAAATCGATGTCGACCAGAGTTACGGTTTTGCCGTTGATCTCTTTCTTCCAGACAGCATCCAATTGAAGCCGGAGCTTGCCCTTGTACTTTCCCCGTTGAAAGGTTTCTTTTTTGAAAGTGAATTCCGGCGAGCGGTCGGTGACCGGTTGTCCGGGTTTCTCGTTGCGGCTGATCATTAGGATCGCCGTCTCCAGTTCACCGGCTTTGTTGTAGGTGAAGCCGAAGCGGTAGGTAAAAACGTTGCTTGCCTGAGGCCGCCAGGTGGCAATGTCCCGGATGCCGTCGGAGGTCCAACTCGAGTTGTCGCGTTGGGCATATCCGGGAGATACGAACAGGAAGGCGCACAGCAGCCAGGGGATGAGGCGCAAAAACATGTGAATTCTCCTTGTGGGGTTGTGTTCGACTCTGATGATAACCCGAAAGTGAAGAACGTGGCGGGTCATTTCGTCAGGGCCTCTTCCAAGTCGTGAGCATGAGCCGGGGACAACTCCGAACTGACTTAACGCTACCTGGGAAGACATAAGATATCCGGCGTCCGGTACTCGATTCTTCCCGGGAAGACACAAGGACCATGCATAAAATACTCGACTCTTCCCGGGAACAATCGAGTTGGGTTGTATTTTGGGCAGCCCTTTCAGCGGTCTTTTTTGCTTAGAAGTACAGCTGATTCAGCGCATTTTGAGAAGCTGAACCTCGACTTACTGCCTGATGCATTGATTCTCGGCGCCGAGGGCCGGGGAAGCTCGACTGATTTCTCGATACTGAAAGTCGGAGAGCAAAGAATCAGTCCTCATTCTTTGCGCACCGAAAGTTCAGGGTCAAAGAATCAGTTTTCATTCTTTGCTCCCGAAAAGTCCGGGTCGAGGAACCACAACTGATTTCTTTCACATTACTTTTCGGTGTGCAAAGAAATAGTTCTCATTCTTTGCTCCTGACTTTTCCGGGTCGAGGAATGAGGACTGATTGTTTGCGTCCAACTTTTCCGGGTCGAGGAATGAGAACTGATTCTTTGATCCTCGATTTATCGACACAACCAATCACAACTGGATTTAATAACTTCGACCTCACCGCCGTTTATGCAAACCAAGATGTCAACTAATTTTTCTATGCACTGACCTTGAGCTCGTTTTTCTCAAGCTTGGGAAGGTCGGGTGGACATTTGGGATCGTTATTAAAGGGGCGCTTCCATTTCCTGGCGACCGGTTCGGGGGTTGACGCGGGTTTTGCGGAAGCCCATTTTTTCGTAGATGCTGTAGAGCTTTTGACGGTCCAGGCCTTCGCCCGGGTTGGGGTTTGCCTCAAGCCACAGATAGATGCCGCCCAGTTGACGGGCCTTTCGGGCGGCCAGCGCCATGAGTCGGGCCGATAGTTGTTTGCCGCGATGGGGCGCTTCCACGTAGAGGTCGTAGATTTCCATGCGGCCGCCGGGCCCTGTTTTCAGAGTGACGCCGCCGGCGCGACCGCCGCCCGGCGCGGTCAGGCCGAAGCGCCGGCATTGCCCGGTCTGCTGCGCGGGGGTGGGACGGTAGCCGGCGGCGCGACCCGGTCCCCGGCTAAAGCGGGTGAAACGCGGGCGGCCGGGGGCGGCGTGGGCGGTCATGGCGGGTAGGGTCATCATTCACCTTTTACTTAGCCATTTCTCTATGTATTTCTGACTTTCCAAGTACACCGGGCTGGTCCCCTTGCCGCTTGGCTGATCATTGGTTTCCGGAGATGTGTAATTCGGGTCCAAGGGAGCGCAGTTGATATTTCCTTTGTTAAGGCGGCTCATGGTATCGAGGAATGCTTCTATTTTTTCTCGTGTAAAGGCGTTGAAGAAACTTATAGAAACAGTATTTACCTTTTTGGAGAGGACCTCAATTGCTCCGGTACAAACCCTGTTACATGGGGACGCCGCCGTGAGGAATTCGATTTTTTGGCCCTCGACCGGGGAGTAGTCGTTGGAGGCCAGCCAGTCAACCATTCTTTCCTCACTGTCCATACTTTGGCCCTGTTTATGCCGCACAATCGTCACATCTTTAATAAACGGGACCTTGTATAAAGCGAACAGGCTTTCGTACTTCACGCCCTTCTCTGTTTTACAATAACCTTTTCCGGAGTCAGTGATAAAATACTTCTTACCCACCCTCAAAATGCAAAAGAGACTTTTATAACTTTCCCACCTCAAGATATTACCCAGCAATGCGATATCGGGAATCCTTTCATAATGGTAATCAGTCCAGGCGGCTTCGCCACCCTCGACGGGCTCCTTGTAATCCCACCTGACGGTTTTTTGGAGTTCGTCGGCCTGCCCACCGAGCGGGTTTTCGATTAGGGTTACCTCTTCCCCCGGCGCCTCGGTTTTGGTTTGAATCGGGTCGGCATCACGGGGCGCATGGCTGCCGTGTCCGCAATCGCCGTGGTCGGCAATTTCCCGGGAAAACGGTTTGCCCAGCACATGCCTGGCGGCTTCCTCGCCCAGACGGTCGGCCTCGGCTTCCAACGAGTCATCGTTGACCACCGCCACACCTCGCCCATAGGGATTGGCCACACGGCCCTGGCTTTGCTGCACCACGTGGGCCAGTTCGTGACCCAGCAGTTTGATGCCGTCCTCGCTGTCCGGGTTGTATTGACCCGGGGCCAGGTAGATGTGGTTGCCGTGGGTAAAAGCCAGGGCGCCGATAGCGCGGGCTTCCGGGCCGATGTGCAGGCGGACGTTGGAAAAGTCGTGATTGAAAAAAGCTTCCATCTTGACCCGCAGACTTTCGGGTAGGGGAAGACCGCGACGGCTTTTCGCCATGCTGTAACGCGTGTAACGCGGACGGCCCGTGCTGTGCCGGGCGCTGAGGTGGGGTAGCGTCATGGGGGATACTCCTCTTAAAAAAATCGATCAGGGATGAGCCAGGGTTTCACCCGAGGTGGGGTGTTGCCATCCAGTGAGTGGTATCGAACCGGCTTTGCCGAACGTCGCTCCGATACTTGCCAGGTATGCCATACACAGGGGGCAGCAGCCGATTGAAGCGCCGTAGGTATAATTCCCGGCTTCAGGTCCCATGTAACGGGCGAGACCCATCTCGGCGTGGAGGCATACTCCCGAGCATGAAACGACTTCCATGGAGAAGGCGCCGGTTCCGGGTAATGGGTTTCGACTTATGAACTGTTTGGCGGCCATCATCATCGCGCGATTGGTTTCCGCGGAACTGCCCTGGTAGTTTTGCTTGGCAATTAGAAGATGAGAACCGTCATTTCGGATCGCCACGCCGTAAGTCGTTTGGGAATCATCCCGCAATTGGAACTTGATCCAACCCGCGAGTCGGTCAGCGTAAGATTCCTCATCATGTCCGGCGCCCGCTTCCTGTCCTGCTTCGACCAGGCGATTCCATTCTTCGTTGTTGCGTTGTGTTTCTGAGGGCAATGCGGGCAGCAACACGCCGACGCCGTTCCCTCGATCGGCATAATAGGCTTGTAGTACCGTTTTTCTATAGCGTGGCCTAAAATCGGTGCTTCTCGAATACATGGTTTCTCCCAATGACCTCCGAGTGAAGGAACCCGGAAAAACCAGGTTTTCCGGGTTCCGGGTGTGAATTATTCACATTCGAACCAATAGTCGCAGACCCATTCTTGGTCCTTGCCATAGGGCTGGGAGAAAGAGGGGTTGCCATGTTCCTTGACTTTTTTGGATCCGCATTGTTTAGCTGCTTTTATTTTGGCCTCTTCAAGGGCCTTGCCTTTGTCCATGTTTTCAGTTCTGACTTGTGACGGCATGGTATCCTCCTTAGCGTCATTTTCCAGATGTGTGCGAAGCATCGGGCGCAATGTGGGAGCCTTCTGCTTCCAGTGTGGTTCGGGGCCGGAAATCAGCCCGGTAATTCAACAAAAATGAACATGCCGGCGGCATCGCCGGTGAGGTCGGATTTGGCCGGTCGGACGGTAAGGGTTTCGCCCTTTTCCAGATCGATGTCCCCGACGGATTTACCGGATTTAAGAATGGTGCCGCCCCTGCCGTTGACCAGCCAGCGCAGGTCGTAGTCGCATGGTCCGGCCTCGATCTTGGCGTTGCACAGGAAGGGCGCGGCTTCCGTGATTTCGGTTTTGTCCGGGGTAGAGAGTTCCCAAGGCTTTTCTACGGTTCTTGTTTCGCTCATAGGTGACTCCTTGCGGATGGTTTTCTAAGGCCGGGCATCGACGGTCTATGAAGATCCACGTTCGATGCCGAAGGAAATGTTCGGTTCGGGAGAGCGGTTCGTCGCTTCGCTTTTAAGTTTGTGGTTTCTTGAAACTGATACCCAAGGCCGATTCCACCCTGGAAATCGGCCTGGCGTAGGTATATTGATCATCCCCTTTGAACAACAGACCGACGGCCTTGTCAGTTTCCGAATCGATAAAAACCGCTCCTGAGTCGCCTTGTTCCGCGACTTTTGCCCGACCGATTTTTTCGATGATGATAACGGGGGTGCTGTTATCTACCTGTTTGATCTTGCCGGAAGTTTGTCCGGTTACCTTTCCTACCTTGTAGACATTCTTTCCCTGAACCGGCGTGGTCGTTCTGGTAACCGGCTGGTAGTTGATGTCGGGATCGAATTTGACACCTTTCAATAATTGACAAACCGCGGCATCCAAAGTTTTGTCGTATCGGGTCACAAAGGCCACGATTTTGGCGCTTTTGAGACCGCCGCCGTATTTGGTACAAAATACGGGCTTCTCTCCCGCATCGATTCGCCCGGCCACCTCCTCATCGAGGGCCCAGCCGGCATGTTTGACCCTTTGCAGAATGAGTTTGAGATTATTACTCTCCTCCTCGGGGTCATCGGTCGACACCACATGGTAATTGGTCAGGATCATGGGTTTGCCGGAACTGTTGTCATAGACAATGGCTCCCAAAGTCCCCGAGGATGCATTGGAGGCGCAACTGATTTCCATCCCCGGTTTGAGAACGGTCCCGTCGTAGTTATGGCTTTTGGTATTTTCCGCGCGCATGATCGCCCCGGCGGGAAATTTACCCTGGATCACCGATCTGTGCTTCATGCGTCCGACTGGAATTCTTCGCAGCATGGCTGACTCCTTAAACTCGCAAGTATGGCGCCCGGATCCGGAATGCCCCAACGCGCAAACCGTTTACCACCAAGAGCCTTGTTCACGCTCTGCCGTTGATTCAACGGTGACTTTACCCGCCCAGGAAGGGCTGCAGTTTGGCCGTCAGGAAGGGGAACTGCCCGGTGAGGTCAACCGTGCAGGAGTAGTTTTCCTGGGTGCCGTATTTGCGGTCGTTGAAGGTAAGGATGACATCGATCAAATTGCGGCCGCCGGCCATGGCGGAGGGCTGGGTACGCATGCCCGCGAAAGGTTTGTTGTCGGCGTCCATCTCGGCCTTTTTGATGTACAGGTCCACATAGTTCAAGGCCAGGTAGTTGTAGGCGCGGTTCTGGTCGCCGTCACCGGGGTTTTTGGTGAACTGTTGCAATTGATCGTAGAAGTCCTTCACGGCTTTGGCATCCACCGTGGCGCCCACCTCGCCCGCGCGTTTCACCACCTCTTCGGAGAAGGCGTCGATGTCGAAATAAAAGATGCGGTTGCATAACACCCAGGGCAGGTCGCTGCCGCCTTCGGCCAGAGGTTCCTGGGTGCCGATGAGCACTTGTTGCTTGTCTTTGTTGTCGGGATTGATGGCCTCGACCATGTTACCCAACTCGATCAAGGTGCGCGGCTCTACCTGCCAGGCGTCCATATCGTTGACGGTGAAGACCCATTCCATTTCACGAGCCAGGTAGGCGTTGTCGGCGCCTTTATCGTCAAGCGCGCCCATGACGGACGATTGTTTGAGGACGTCGTAGACGGAATCGACGCCCATGGCGGCGGCCACCTGGTCGTATTCCTTTTCAATATCTGTATCGGGAAAGCGCGTGATCAGGGTGCCGACCGCGTAAACGTAGCCGAAAGCGCCGCCCGCGCCCGACATCTGGATTACACCGGAATCTTGCTTCTTTTGTGTCATTATGAACTCCTTTGTTTTCATACCGATTAATTTTTGCAATGGGTCATGCGACGACGCTGTGAGCGGCAAGGCCGCGAACCTGTTCCACCAAAACGGTGAGGCTGTCGCGGGGGAAGTAGGGGCAGGCGGCTTGCCAGTCGTTGCCATAGAGGCTGGTGAGTGCGCGGAACAGGGCGGCGTTGTCCATGCCGTGGATGGCGAAGCGGATGATGCTGCCGTCCGAACCCAGCAGGTCACGGGTGCCCAGGCGGTGGTAGAAGGCGGGTAGATCGCCGCGCACGCCGTCCAACAGAATCGCCCGGGAAAGGTAAATGCTGAAGGCCGGGTGGATCTCCCAAAACAGTTGGTCCCGTTGACCGGCGTCGGTGGGGTCCTGGTTGGTAGAGCCCACCAGAAGAGCGGCCTTCTCCTGGGTCCAGCGGGCGATTTCCAGGGTGGCGCGGCTTTCCAGTTCGTCCTTGAAACCTTGCACGTCAATCACGCGCTCCGCGCCGTCCTTGTGGTAGGTGGTGTCGTGCCGATGAATCGCGGCGATGACCGCGTCCAAAGTCTCGGGTGGGTAGGGCGAAACACGCACCACCACATCGCGCAGGCAATTGAGCCAGTTAAGGAAGGTTGCCGCGTTTTGCCCGATCAGATGCAGCATCTGATCGCGGGCGTCCGTTAAAGCGCCGGCTTCCGCCGCCGGCTCCTCCCGGTCTGTAGACGGTTCGGGCTCGAGGACTTTCAAGCCCTGGTAGCCGCCGGTCAGGGTGAAGTTCTCCAGGTAGTGCGGGTCCGGTTCCCGGTAGGGTCGGCCGATGCCCGTGTCGCGGGGAGAGGCCATGCGGCCCAGGGCCTGGTTTTCCAGATCCACCATGTACAAGCGGCCGCCGTGTACGATCAGGTCGCGGCAGTCTTCCAGGCCGAAGGTCCAGGCGAGAGCTTGTAAACGGCCCAGTTGCTGTTGGATGTCGGCAGGTTCGCTTTCGTCCGGTTCCAGGTATTCCATGAAGCCGTGCGCCTCGCGGATTTCGGGCAATCGCCCTGCCTCGTCGGCCAACATTTGCGAACCCGGCAGACAGGGCAGGATCTTGCAGGTGGGCAGGGCGGCGGTGCCGAGACTGTTGCAAAGCTCACCAAGAGAAGAACCCGAGAGCGTTTTGTTTTTCAGCCATTTCAGGTCGGCAATCACGGCGGGATCGGTCAACTCGCCCGAATCCAAAACCCGCCAGGCGTGTTGCAGGTCGCCCATGAAGAGGAAATCCTTCTCCAGGTCGAAAGGCTTGTAGAGCAGCGAGGCCGCTCGACCGGAAGCCAGGCGCAGGTGCAACAACAGGGTGCGGAAACCACCCTTATGCCGCCGGCTGCCCGTGGTTTGGATACAGGCCAGCAACTCGGGCCGGTCGCCGTCGAAGAAGTAAAAGCCCAAGTCATCACGAGAGTGGTTCAGACGACGGCAAAGACGCGCCAGGCCGTTCCACAGGCTTTCGCTGAGATGTCGCAGCACCAACAGCGTAATGGGATGCAGCAGCTCCTCGGGAACGGGCCGGAAGCAGTCCAGGCCGGCGAATCCTTCCCGTAAGTGAACGGCAAACTCCTTTTGGTAGGCGTTCAGGTGCTTGCCGTCCCAGCCATGCGGGTCTTCCTTTTCAACCAGGCAGAAGCGGAAGTAACAATACTGCAGGAATTCAACTTGCGGCAATCCGGCGAGTTGACCGGAGACGCCGCGGAAGGTGGGCACGAAGAAACGATTGATATCGGCAACCATCTGTTGCGCCGCGTAGGCGTCCAACTCCCGGGCCAGTTCGGCGGCAAAGCTCGGGTCGCGCAGGGCGGGCGCGCAAACCGGATGTTCGTCGGCCCATTGGTCCAACAGCTTCAAAGTTTCGGCCAGGTAATGATAGTACATGGGCAGACGGAAGAGAGAGGGCACGGGGAAGCGCGCGCCCAACAGGTCGATGGTGGTCATTTTCCGTTTCTCCGCTTTGAGGTGTCTCTTTTTGCTGATGAAGGTGAATCGAGGCAGAATCCAAACGGCTGCTCACAAGTCCCTGTCTTTCGCTTGTCCGGGAGTGTTGAACTTTCAACCGCCTCGGTAGGAGGAAGGGTTCACCGCCGTCGGGCAGCGAACCCGCCGAAAGTTGTCATCTTCAGGCCCTACCCGGCAAAAGGAATGACCGACCAGAAACTGCTGGATTTATACAAGGGAATCTTCGAGAACATGTCGCGCAGGCTTGCCTTCAAGCCGGCCAGTGAAGAGGACTCGTAAATGCCCACGTTGGGATCGTAGAAATAATACTTGCCGCCGGCCTTGATCAGGCCTACCCGGTGGCCCCAGCCGGAAGTGGCACTTTCTCGCAATCGAATCATAAAGTAGCTGTTGGTGGAATCCTCCATATGTTCGAGGATGGTATCGATACTAGTGAGATCGAAGGGACTTCTGGTAGTGATCACCCAACTGGGATCATAGGTCAGGCCGAAATCTTTGAGAACGTCCTTTTCGAAGGTCTTGATCTGATGGCTGCCCTCATAGCTTGAACTCGAATACTTGTCGAACAACTCCTTGACTTGATTCACAAACCGGGTATCGACATCTTTGTATTTACTACGGAACAGGTTGATAATGCGTTGGCCCAGGGACTGCGTTGTACCGACATGGGTGAGCCAACCCGAAAAATCGGAAGCAAGGTTGAGTTTGTTATACATCAACCAGGCAATCACCAAAGCCGTACAAATGCCACCGCCGATATCAACGCCAAGGTTTTTGGCAATGGTGGATTGGCTACTGGGGCTAAGTGTAAATGTGCCGGAACCGGAACATTGAAGAGGGACCCGGGTGTGATGTGTCAAGGGATTCGACTTGCGCTGAATTACGTGAGCGTGGGGGCGCGGTTTATTGTCGGCTCGAGCGGCCATGGGTGCGGGCATTTTAGCGTAGGAACCGTGAAAGGTCCTGTTTGCACGGATAAGGCCTGATACATACTCTTTAGTCATGTGATCCTCCAAGATCAGGGAATATCGTCGCTCGTGATGAGGCGAAACTCGGTATCCCGGTAGAAGCTGGTGACGCGCTGAATCAAGGTGCCGCGGCTGCCGATCCTGCGGTGCGGCGACAGGGTGGCATCGCGGTAGAAGGCTTCTACCTCCGCACCCGTAATTTCGTAGGGGATGGGAGAAGACCCGGCCAGGTCGGGGATGAGTTCGGTCAGGGGCATGAATCGAGGCAACGGCAGGTTGCCTTGTTTGGATCTGATCAAAACTTGGAAACGGTGGTAATCAGGACGGCCGATATGAGGGAGCGGAATGCGTCGGCCGTCCGGTTGGTAGAGGTTTAGTTGGACGCCCAGCCATAATTCCAGCGCGGCCAGGTGCAGGGCGTCTCCCCGATAGTCCTCGGCGGCGATGCGTTCCAAATAGCGTTGGGCGCGTTCCGGGAGTTCCCCGTCCGCGGCGATCTCGCCCGGTACGGCCTCCAGTAGGCGGCGGCGGGTTTTTGGGAACGGGCTGTCCCCGGCGAGTAGGATTTTCAGGATTTGGAACGTGACCGCGCGCAGTTCGTTAGATTTGACGGCGCGGCCGAAGTGGTGCTGCATCAGGTAGGCCGCCGCTCGATAGAGGTTGTCGGGGTGATCGAAGTTATAGAGTTCGGTATGGTGAAGCCCGTCGATGGTGACGGCGCCGCGAATGCCGCGCACCAGTTGGCGAGGCTTCTCGGACGGCGCCGGGGACGCGGCAAATTCGCCGTCTGCCGCTTCGGCCTTGAGTACGGGGTCCACGTTGTCTGCCCCGGGATGGGCCGCCAGGTGGAGTTGGAAGGCGCCGGGGATCTGGTTGGCGCCTTGCATGGTTTGTTCGCTGTAGCCGGGGGGTCGCGCCCAGGCGGGGTCCACATCGGTGGGAAGAGTTCGGGCGGGCTCCGGGGGCTGTTGCGGTTGCGGCTGAAGTTGCGGCGCCGGTTGGGAGGGCATCGGCGAATCCGCGGTGACGTAGGCGAGTGGGTCGGGTGCTTCCCAGGCGCTCCAATCATGACCCATGGCCGGCTGAATAACCGAGGGGGTGTCATCGTCCTGCTGATCGGGACGGCGAACCATAGATGCCGAGACGGGATCGGGCGCGTCCCAGGCAGAGCCCAAGCCGTGCGTGGACGGCGGGGATTCGGTGCGGGCGCTCCATGCGCCGGTCGGAGCCGGTTGTGGGTCCGGTTTCGGCGCTACTCGGGGCGCCCGCACCGTGGGAGAGGTGGGCAAAGCCCGGCGAAAATCGTCAGGAAAACAGTTCCCGGGACGCAGACGGGGGTTCATCCGGCTGCCCCGGCGTTGTTCTTTGAAGTCGCGAGCCGCCGTGGTGACCCACAGGCGCACATCGTAACTGACGACAGGGGTTTCTATAGGGACGTTTTGTCCGGCGTGTTCGGGCGGCGGGGGATTGACCGGTTCGCGGGCCAGAGCAGTCAGGATTTCGCCCTCCAGAACTTCTTGATAGACAAGGCCGGTAGGGCTCATACCGTAACCGCGCAGATAGACCCGGAACAACAGCGCGCGTGTTCTTTGCGGCTGTTTCAGGGCGAACTTGACCCAGACCCTGCCGTTCACCAGGCGGCATTGCAAGATGCGCACGTTTACCCGAGCCAGGACGACGGGGATCTCGCGAGTGCGGTGCGGGTCCAGGCAAAGCATACCGGCGTCACCGGCCGGACTGCCGCCGGGAACGGCCGGACGATTGCAGCAACCGCGTCTGTCGTAGGCGCCGTCCCAGGTGAGCCATCGAACCAGTTCATACATGGGTTACCTCCGGGTCGCGGTGTAATTGCCCCAAGAGCTGACGGGTGGCGTCATCCACGGCGCCGCCGCCGGCCGGCAATCCGAATCTTTTTTGGAAGGACTGCAAAGCCTCTTTCGGCAAGGGGTTCGCCTGGTCTCGGCTTCGGCAGGGAAAACCCAGGTGGTTGAGTCGAGCGCGCATGCCGTCAACGGTAGCGGCGGTGCTCAGGTCACCCACGCGGATATATTGGGAATGATTCTCCCCGGGTCCGATGCCGGTGAACACGGTAATGCGACCGGAACCGAAGGCGGGCATGGTCCATTGAGCCAGGCCGCCGGGTCCGGTGGTGCCGGTGAACACCTCGCCGTTCTCGCCGTGGAAGAAGAAGGGCAGCCCGGCTTGAGGAACGCCGTCTTCGTCCAGAAAACAGAAGCGCGCGCGGATAATCGTCTGGAGAACCTCTTCGCTTTCAACGGGTTCTACGGCCACCGTTTCCACATGGGCGTCGGTTTCAGGTTCCGCTTCATCGACGGATTCCCTTTCGGTTTCCGGTTCCGTCGAGGGTTCAGGTTCCGCCCTGGCGATGATGACCGGTCGAGGCTCCGGCTCGGGCCGGGGTTCCGGCTCGGGCGCCGCCCGCACCGAGGTTTGAGGGAGTGGTTGTGCGGGTTCAGCGGCGACGGACGGAGGGGGTGCTGCCGGGCCTTCCGGGCTTTGTCCACTGATCACGTAACCCCCGGGGGGCTTGCGTGAGGACAGCACCACCGTTCGGTGGTCGGCATTGACGGCCTCCACATCCAAGCTGACCTCGGGCCAGGAGACTTTGGTCAGTTTCTCGAACTCATCGGTGATTACACGAGGATCGGTGCCTGGATCGGTTGCGCCGTATCTGCCGATCAACTTTTTGGTTCCCTGGATCAGGGTCTCGGGACTACGGGATACTTCCATCTCGATATCGAAGATGATGTTTTCGAAGAGCATGCGTACGGTTCGTTCCATGGGTCACCTTGTTGTCTTTGAGATGGTGGTGGGTTCGGGCTTGCCGAGAGGGCCGAAAAGACCGCGGCAATTGCCGGATTACAACCACGGTTTTTCAAGAATCGACGTCGATCCTTTCGGATGCGATCACCGGTTTGGCGAAGCGCAGCAGGGCCGCGGTAAAGGGTGAACCGGTGCGGGCGGCTTCCTCCAGGGTGCCGCGCACGCTTTCCGGCGAACCGGCAGCGGCCATAAAGATACGGTGCGGGCAGCGTGTGGTGTCGGGCGACGGTTCTGAATCGACAACCCTGTCGCGGTGGCTCTCCATACGACCCGGGTCGGTTCGGGGTTCGATTTCCTGCCAATCCAACAGGCCGTACCAGGGCACGAAGCTTCCCGGTTGGTTGGCCGCCCAAACCCGGACGCGGAAAGGGGTGGTGAACACCCTGCCGTCCAGTTCGTCAATCCAACTTGGGTCGGGCGCGGGCGGCGGCATACCGGCGTCGCCTTGCGGCAGAGCATCCGGTAGACGAAGGATGTCGTCACGGTCCAGGATTTCCTGGTAGACCATCTCCTCCCGATCCACGCCGTGATAGACACGCAACATCAGCCCGCGTACAAACCAGTCATTATGTAACTCGATCTTCAGCGCCAGTCCCTCGGGCCGTTCCACCATGTCTATCAGAGAAACGCCGACCCGATCGGGAATGACCATGTTGACCGGAGCATCCCGGCGATGATCCAAGATCAGGGGAGGCATGTGTTTGGGTTCCGGGTTTTGGCCGTGACCGCCATAGTGCTGATTGCAGAGGCCTTGGAAATGATAGCGACCGTCCCAGACAAGCCATTTCAACATGAGATTCCTCTCTTGTGCGCGGGGAAAAAGGGCCCACGCGCCCGACCCGGACGGAGCGGGCCGGGACACGTGGACCAAAGTGGGTACTCAACTGAAAGGTCAGTACCCACGCACCGAATCATCGACAAGCGTAGGGCGCGTTTTTCGAACCCGCGGCTTGACACATGTTCATCACCAGGGTCGGGTATAGACATCGTCACCCAATTCCTTCAAACAATTCAGAGGTTCGTTTTTCGATAGGCCGTCGGGTTTGGACAGGAAGACGCAACCGCGCGCGGCTTCCATCATGGCGCCCAATGTGGCCGGTTTGTAGAAGACCGGGTGAATCTTGTAACGGGCCTCGTGGATGGTCTCTGCAATGTATTTCGGGTATTTGCCGTTGCCTCGTTCCAGGCGTTCCAAGGTGTCGAGGAAGACGCGGGCGCGAGTCCGGTACTGGTTGAACGGATGGCGCTCCACCGCCGCGTGGGTTTCGGTCAAAGCTTTCTGTAAGCGTTTGCGACGGGCTTCGGTCCAACCTTTTTCTTGAAACCTGGGCGCCGAGGGGTTCAGCCATGCCGCCAACTCCCTGGCCGTGTATTGTCGGTTGAGTTCATGGCAAACATTGATCAAATCTTCGTCCGGAAGCATGGTGAACGCGCCGCTGAAAGCCTCGGAGGGCAGGGATTGTGTGGACAGCGGATCGTAAACGGTCCCGACCATGATCATGAAAACCCGATCGGTTGCCTCGCCCAACAGATCGATGAGCTGGAGTTGTTCGGGGCTGGGTATGCGGTAGGTTTTACCGCCGGATTTGTATCCCAGAGCACAGGTCATGTCGACGCCCCGGTCCACCGCGGGTGGATCGAGAGTGGTTACCCTGAACTCGGAAAGTACGGCGCGACGCGCGTAGGCGTTGCGGATCGTTTGCTGAAGCGTCGTGACGGAGCGTGCGCCGACAATGGGCTCTCCTACCCGAGCGTCCCGAACGTCGATCATATCCACGGACAGCCGCCGGCGGTTTTCCGGTTGCCGCGAGAAGACCGGGATGGTTCTGGTTATCTTGGGTTCGGCGCCGCGGTGATAATTAACGACCACATGCCGGTCCAAGCCGTTTTCGCCTTCCGTGTCCAGCAGGCGCAACCGGTGGTTATCCATACCGGGTTGTACCAGATCACCGTCCTTACGGCCCGAGTGTACCGGTTGATGATAGTCCGCCGGGTCCGTCGCCAATAGCAGCGGCGATGATTCATAGACGGCGCTCCTACCCTGACGGTAGAGGGTCAGGCCGGTTTGCATGGGCCTGGCCGCATCGCTGTTGTCGCTGTCGCGGCGCACCCACCAGTCTACCCTGCAAGTGAGCAGGTCCTTCTCGGCGGCCAGGTGATCGGTAAGGCGAATGGTGAAGCGGTTGGAGTCCCGACCGATAAAGTTCTGTTTGTCGGACAAGCCGTTATAGAGTTCACCGGTCCTGGCGTGATAGGCGTGGTCCCACAGTCCCGGCATCAGGAAATCGGCTCGGCCGGCACCGGGTACGACAAAGTCGATTTCCGGATCCGGGAACACCCCTTCACCGCTCAACACCAGAACGGCATCACGGGGATTGGCAACCTGGCAGGGAATGACGCATTCGGCCGAAACCGGCCCCAAACGATCGGGTTTGAAGGCGAAAGTGATCGTAGCCTTCTCATCGGGTTTCAGAACCTTACCGGTTGCGCTGTCGGCCGTGATGAAAAAACCCTCGGGCGGTTGGAAGCGCTGTATTTGAAAAGGAGAGCCGCCTATATTGGCAATGGTAACGGGCCTACCCTTGTTCTCGCTGCCGATCAGTGTGCGGCCGAAGTCCCGAGAGGCCGGGCTGAGGCGTATGCGGGCGGCGGGTCGAACCCGAATGACCGCGGCGGCGGTGTCTTGTCGACCGCCGTGATAGTAAGTGACGGTAACGCGGGCCTCGCCGAATTTACGAGGCCGAAACCAGGCGCGGTTACCCCGTGTGGTCAGCATGTCTTGCTCCCCGCCGTATATCTGCCAATGGAAATAACCGCCCTCCGGCGTGGCCGCGGCTTGTATTTCCAGTAAGGCGCGGCGGATGCCCGGAGTAATGTGGTAGGAGAGTTCGCCGCCCTGGAGGATTTTCACGCGAATGGGTCCGGACTGCTTCTCAACCGGCGGCAGCAGCGGGGTGACCGGATCGGGAGAGGCAACGACAGGTTTGGTTTTGGACAGCTTGCGCGCCGCGCGTTGCAGGCGAACGGCGTCTTGAGATCGGCCCGACTCTTCCAGCTTACGGCAGACGGCTCGGGTCACGTTTTCCATCTTCTCCACGGCGGGCCAGTTGGGATGTTGCAACAGGCGTCGGAAGGCAACGAATTCCTCCCGATTCTCGAAACCCTCGCCCAGCACGACCACCAGGTGCAGGTAGGACATGATTCCGTGGAATCCGGTCACCCGATAGGACCAGGCGGTGCGTACGGCTCGCTCCACCAGGTCGAGGCGCGTTTCCCTGTCCCAACCGCGCCCGAAGCACTTGGCAAGGTGCGCTTGGATACCCTCCACGAAGCGCGCGAATCCGCCGTGGAGCATGGAACTGATCCGGCTCGTGCTCAGTTGCGGCATATCCGGTGCGGTAATGTGTTGATAGGATGACGGGGTCACGGGAAACTCTCCGCGAGTTATCTGGTTTCCGCTTTCGGTTTCGGTTTCGGTTCGGCGCTTTTACCGCTCGACTTAGCACCGGGTTTACCGGCGGCCTGAGCTTTCGGTTTCGGCTCGACAGTTGGTTTTGCGTCGGTTTTGCCGGTAGTCGCGGCGGTCTTGGCGACGGGTTTGGCGGCTTGTTTTGCGGCGGGCTTCGGTTTAGGCACCGATTTGGCGGCCGGCTTGGAGACTTTCGCGGGCGCTTGAGATCGCGTGTTCTGGTTGCGCACGGCCGGTTTGGGTTTGGGGGCGGGTTCGGCAGATTCGGTTTCAGGTTCTTCTTGGATAACGGGGCCCGGGCAGTAATCATGGCGCACGGAGATGATGATAACGCCCGGTCGGGGCGGCTCCAGCTTTTCCTGATTAATGGAAACAGCGGCCCTGGCTTCAATAAAACCACGACTCCAGTTATCGTTGATTTCCAGGTCCTTGGGTTTAATCACGGTCTCGTAATCGGCCAATAAAGCCACGATCCCTTCCCGGACCTTGTCCAGATTGGTACCGACGATTTCAACGGTTTTCTCCAAGACCACGTTTTCAAGACTTATCCTAACGGTTCGAAACATTACGTCCTCCATTTCATGCAATGACGATCGGCGGTTACACTCCAAAAAACTAAGCGGTCAGCACACTTCTCGAAAGCCGGCACCTGCCGGCCCGGCTCAAGGACCAGGTATGCATTTCCTCGTCGGTCGCCAAAAAGAAGCGATCGACGGGGCCGAACATGGCGCGCAAGCGGTCGGGCGGGCAGTTGGGCAACCAGGCGGGCCAAACACGGGCGTCGTAGAAGCGAAAATGAAGCGCCGGACCCAAGGGAAATACGCCCGCCAGCAGCAGGTGGCGAAAATGGGCGTTCAGTTCGTCCAGGCCCGCGGGTGATTCGAAAGCGAGCCCGTATTGCAGGCCGTTACCGGGTCCCAGGAACCAGCGAGCAAACGTGGTTTGCGCTTTGAGGTCGATCAAATAGGGCGCAACGTCGCGCAGGGTTTCGCCCAATGAGCCCCGAAACAAGCAACGCTTGACGCGGTGATTCAACTTGAGGACGCGCTCGGCCGGGGGTCCTTTCAAGGCGGTGTCCACCAGAGCATAAAGCGATGCGTCCGGTAACAGGTCACGAATGGGTTGTAAGTGTTTCGAACTCATGGCGTGTCTCTTTTTCTCGGATTTCATTTCGCCCCGGGATCGGCCGGGAAGGGTAACGGGCGACGGGTCCCGGACCGGTAAGCACGGTGTCTGCCCTTACCGGCGCGTACATACCTCTGCCGCGATAGACGTACAGGCGACAAACCGGTTGATTATCGGCAAAGGAGGTGCGGCAGCCGAAGAGCAGGCCGCCCGGTTTGACCGCGCGGGTGTTGGCGAGAATGCGTTCTCGATGATCGATCAGGTCGGACCTGTAGGCGGTGACCAGTTGCAGGTCGGGCAGGTCGTCGGGGTCGTCGGCGAAGGCGTTCCACAGAAGGCCGTCACCGTGGTCGTTGTCTATTTCCAGACCCAGGCGCAGCCCGGTTTCAGGTCGAAAGTGATCAACGCGGTGTGGTGGGTAACCGGCGCGCACCCGAGGATCGTGCGGCTTGTGAAAAACCGCGTTCCGGGCTTGCGGCAGGGGGCCGCCGGGCGCAAAGTTTTGTTGTAGGACGGAAACGCTGACCTCGGCGCCGCCCAGAAAGGCTGTTGCGGCATTGAATAGGTCGCCGTTCTCCCGGTAGGCCGCGGCGCCGGGAATCACCAGCCAGTGTTTGAAGCAGGGCTGCGATATTTCGGCAAGGATTTGAAGATACCGGTCACGGTAGGCATTGCCGTCGATCAGGGCTCCCGGTTCGCAGAGGTAGAAAGCCGGGGCCAGGAAGAGTTTCAAGGTCGCCCGATCCTCAGTGTGGGCCTGTAAATGCCTCAGCAGTTTCAAGAGCCTGCTCAAACGGCTTTGCCATGGGCCGGATAGGGATTCCAAAGGAGCCAGGCACTGAATGTTTCGGTAGTTTTGCATCTTATCGGTCTGGTCAGAATGTAGGTTTCCCGCCGTTTTCGAAAAGGGCGGTGACGGCCGTGCGGGTGGGTTCGTCCAGGGCGCCGTCCTGGTCGGTCAAGCCCTTATGTTGTTGGAATTGACGCAGGGCTTCGGCAAGGCGAGCGTCGAAGCGGTCGTTGAGGGAACCGGTATCGTAACCCAGGCCATGAAGGCGGGCGCGGATGCCGGGGATGGTCTCGGCTTCGGGCAGCGGTGCGAAGACCAGCGACCGGCTGAGGGCATGGCCGGGTTCGTCAGACAGAAAGATGGTCAAACGGGCCTCGGTCTCATCCGGCGAGACGGTCAATTCCAGGGAGCCCCGATCATCCAAGCGGCCTTCCCAGCTGACGCCGCCCATTTCCAAGCGGTAGCGAAGATCCGCGGGCCGGTGATCGCCGTGGTCCTTGAAGAAGAGGCGGAAAACACGTGGGTGGGCAATTGAGGGGTTTGGTTGCGTGTCTTCCGCCTCCCATGAGGTAGGTTCTTCCTCGCGCCAATGAGCCGGGGCGGTCGTTACGAGGCCCTCGGTTTCCGGTTCCGGCGGCTCCAGCTGAGGTATAGCGTCGGGTCCGAAGAGCGGTTCCGGAGCATCCTCTTTCCAGGTTTGCGGGGGTGTGCTTTCGAAGAGAGGGCCCGCATCGTCCTGATCCGGCGGATTGCCGACGGGTCCGGTGCTTCCGAAGAGGGGTCCCTCATCGTCCGTCTCCGTCGGCCGTTTTGCGGTATGGTTTGTGTCGAAGCGCGGGTTCTCATTGCGATTCTGTTGCCGCCTGTCGTTCTCGGGCTCCTTCCAATGGTGCGTAGCGCCGATTCGTCCGGCATCCCGCGAGAACCTGGGGATCCTGCCGGGAAGGATGGAGAACACGGCGCAGCCGCGCTCGGCGCTCACCGTATCGACATCGGCCGATATGTCCTCACAATGCACATTCAACAGGCCCGCCTGTTCCGTGATCTTCAAGTCACCCGGATCGGCGCCGTTGAGGTTACCCAATCGCCGCGCCAGGTTGGTGATGTCACGGCGCAGGTTGGACATACCGCCGGATACTTCGATCCAGGTGTCGAACATGATATTGCGGAAGATCATCCGAACCGCGCGTTCCAAGGAATTGACTCCGATTGTTGCCTAGGAAACCACCAGCGGGTCCATATTCCTCGCTTGGATGACCCACTGTTTCAGGTGGAGTTCACTGGGAAATTTGCGTACCAGGTTGCGTTCCTCGTTGATGGCCGCCAATTTTTTGTGCAGTTCGATCGGGTCACTGTCGGCGAGAACGGACAGGGAATGGATACCGCCTACATCCAGCAGCTCGGAGTATTCCTCGCCCACGCCGTTGATACGGTAAAGCTCGGACATATTGACCCAGTGATCGATTCGTTTGGCGGACAGACCGGTTTTGCCCGCGATGGTTTTTCGAAGTTCGGGGGTTCGGCCCAGGTGCAGCAGTTGTTCCACGGTATCGATGCCGAAGGCGCGCAGCTTCTTGGCGTAGGCCTCACCGATCCCCTCGATTTCAATAATGTCGTGGAGGGAGCAATCCATTTTCTCGATATCGCGGGCTTCCCAAAAGAAGTCTATGCGGTGGACCTCGATCGTGTCCGGGCCTTTTACAGGGGTGACGGTTACCCGGTACCAGACCACGGTTTTTCCCTTTAGTTTACCCAGCACATCATTGGCGGAGACCGCGGTGAATTCGCCGTTACTCCAGGTACCGGTCCAGGCCGGGTATTCCGTGAAGGTGCCGTCACCGAAGAACATGGTGAGCGTGGTGCGGATTTGAGCCCCATTACCGCTGCCGTAGATGCGCAGGCTGTCGATATCGGCTTTGTCGCCGGACCGCACCAGGTAGCCGGGTTCGCCTTCTTTATAGATATGGTCCCATATCAGGGTTTCGCCGCGAGGTATGGTCACGGGTTCCTTGGTCGTGGCCGTGACTTCCAGTTTATCGTCGAACAGGTTTTTCAGTTCGTGTTTTTCATCGCTGTAATCGGGAAGAAAAGGAATGATCATGGTGTGCTCCTCCGAGGGCTTCAAAAATGGTGTGCCGACGCGAGCCGAAACCCGCATCGGCACACCCACACGGGGATCAGTAGGTCATGACGCGGGGCAACTCCTTGGCCTGGGCTACCCAGTCGGTGACCTGTTTCTCGGAAGGCATGGCTCTCACCAGCTTCCTTTGTTCGTTGATCTCGGTCATGGTCCGATGCAGATTGCCGGCATTGCGGCGAGCCAGTTCGACAACCGTATCTACACCGGAAGCTTCCAGCAGATCCGAATATTCCTCGGCGACGCCTTTGATGCGGAAGAGATCGGCCATATTGGTCCAGCGAAGGATCATTTTGTAGGGCAGACCGGTTTCCTCGGCCAGTTGCACACGGCCGTCGCGGTCCTTGCCGCGTTCCAGCAGTTGATCGACGGTTTTAAGTGCGTGGGTTTCGAAGATTTTGGCGATCGCGGGACCGATACCTTCAATTTCAATGAGCTTAGACATAATGAGTACTCCTTAATCTAGTTAAAAGGCAATAAGTTCGAGCAGGGTAATGGAGAGGTGGCGGACATTGAACCAATCGAGAAGACAGGCTCCGAATCGCCTCAAATCACCGTGAGCGTCGAAATAAAAGCAACCAACCGGCCAAGGGCGAGACTGCTGAAGGATGAGAATGCCCGTCGCCGCGCTCGGGACATTCATGGCAAACCTGAAAAACGGGCTCACCGGGCTCGGGCACAACTTACTGACCCCAAAAACGGGCTCACCGCACGCGGCGACAACGTTTTTTGTTGAAGTTTACAAGTTGCCGATTGCAAGGTTCAGGAACTGCCGGAGTGGAAGATCCTGATATGTAAAGCTCCGCCCTTGGGGCTCATTCGCCCATTTTCCGGTCTAGATTTCCAGGTTCTAATTAACACCGGGGAGGGAGACAGCCTCCAATTCTTGAAGCTTGCAGCTTGAAGCTTGTACAGCTCCGCCCTTGGGGCCCAAGTGCCCGTTTTCCGGTTTAGATTCTCAGGGGCGAAAGCCCCGTCTTGAGACTTGAAACTTGTAGCTTGAAACTTGTAGCTTGAAACTTGTTATCTGGTTGGTACTTTGGAACAGAAGGCGTGCATGGCGCCCTGTAGTCCGGTATTGGCGCAGGCCAGGTCCACGAACAGCAACAGGTCGCGCTCACTGCCGGTGACGGGGGTATAACGCACGTGCATATTGGCGCGTAGGGGGTGGGTGGAATGAGGCATCTCCACGGCGCAGGGCAGGGCCCGCGGTTCGGTGGTTTCGCCGGTTTGGGTTTCTTGGACGGCCACGGTGGTTTCTTTGATCTTTCCGCCGCGATCGTAGCGGAATCGGAAGGACAAGACGTAGCTGTCGTTTTCGGTGTGGTATTCGAAGCGATCGGTAAAATCGGCCGCGGGTTTGGGTTCGGGCAGGGGCAGCGGTTCGTAGAGGAACAGCTTGCCGGCACTGCGTGTGATCAACAGCTTGGATGTCTCCAGATCCTGGTTGTCCACGCCGACGATTCGGTCGGGTTTGACGGGGATGTCGTCGCCGCCGACTTGAAGGAGTTCGCATCCGGGCGGCGACATGCCGTCACAGTTGAAGACCCAACCGCCGGCCATGGCAACGGTCGCGACGGATTTGGGATCGAACCCGCAGGAGGGTTGGATTTGCAGTTGGACCATGGAGGCGCCCGGCAGGGATGCCGGCAGTTGCCGGCGCTTGTCCCGCCCGGCGTGGTCCCGGCTCAGTTCCAAGCCGAAGGTTACCCCGCCCCAGGTGAAGATGCCGGTCTGGTCGTAAGACGGCAGATCTTGAAGCGGTAAATCTACGTCCGGGTCCACCGCGTCCGATTGTAGAATAGGGGCGGTGTCCAGGTCGCCGCTGCCGACAAGATTCAATTGAATGCGGGCGGCGGGTTCGGGTTCCGGCCCGCCGCCCTGCACTTGTGCACTGTTGAAGACGAGGGCTTCTCCGGCATGGGCTTGCGCGGTCAGGGCGCTGCCGAAGAAGAAGATCCAGTCTGACCATTTTTTTGCCTTGACCATTTGGGCAAGCGCTTTCCGCAGCCTGGCCGCCTGAGCCATATCATAAGGCCGGTTCTTTCCTCGGAAGAAGAATTCGGGAACCACAAATACCTTGAGCAGGTCCTCGCCGTCGCGGTTTTCCTTCTCCAGGGAAGACCAGGCCGTGTCGATTGCTTTTCTCAGCAGTTTGCAACGGGCGCGAATGTCGAGCGAACCATTTTCCATACCCGCAAACGTCGCCGGTGACGCGCCGTTGACGCGTTTGGGAGCCGTGTTGACGGCGTAACCGATGAACAAAACTTTGGAATATGTCATGGTAGGCTCCTTTCGGATTCGACCGGTAAGGCGCTGAGAAGATCAGTCGTGTTCCAGTTGGGTATACCCGCGAGTGATGATTTCCCGCGTGCCGGTGATAAGGTTGCCGAGAATACGGTCCGGCTTGTCCGCGTCTCGTTCGACATAGCGGTTGATGCCCACGAGATAGACTCGGGGGATCATGTCGCGTCCGCCGATGGTGGCGAACAGACCGCCGCCCTCGTCACCGGTGGTCATGGAATTGTTGCCGTCGGCATCGATGCGCAGGGTATCGGTGTCGGCGGCATCTTCGCTTTCTTCCGAGTCCGTCGCCGGTTCGACAAGGCGGTAGTAGAGACCCGTTGAAGTCGCCAGGGCGCCTTTGGGGTCATCACCGCCGGCCGGCCCCGGATCACCGTAGCCCACCTGGACCAGGCGATAACGGGAGCGGTCGGCCTCGGCATAGTACAAGCGGTGATCTTGGATCAATCCGGTGGAGGCCATGATGCCGTAGCGATCGGTATAGGCAACCAGATTCTCGTCCAGGGAAAGTAAAAGAACCAGGTCGTGAGACCAGTTGGGTTCGAAAACGGCCACGTGATCCACGGCGGCGGTATTGTCCAGGCCGTAGTGGATCTTAACGGTTTCGATGAAGGTTTTCAGAATGGGTTTAATCGCATATTGGTTGAAGGCGGGCGGTTCTTCTTCGGCGGGTCGGCCGGTGAGCCGCAAGAGGTTGCTTTTGGAGGTGACGATCATGGCGCGTTTGTGCAGGTAGGCGTCCTGTTCCAGTTTGCATAGCACGCCGGAGCCGAGGGCCGCCGGGCCTTGCAAACGAACGGAGGCGCTTTCGATACGGTTCAGGATTTCGCCCTCGTTGAGGGACATGTAAACTTGTGCTTCTTGAATGGTTTCATGAGTTCGGCGCATGGGAACTACTCCTCGATAGGTAGGCGTATTTGATGATGTAATGCACGTAAATATTCTTGGCTCGTGTTTCTTTTTCACTGACACGCACCTCGCCTGGAGGCGCCAGGGCACTGGTAGGTCCCTGTTCAGTGAGGGTGGGTTGGCCCGCGGGGGAGCCGGCGGCGGTACCGGGAGGCCCCGGCGCGGCAGGCGCGGGCGCGGCCTTGTAGATATGCTCGTGAGTTTGCAGGGCGTCTTCCTGTGTGGACCCGACCTCTGTCGCCGCGCCGCCTTCAGGGGCCTTACGTTCGGCGGAATCGGGATCGTTGCCGGACCCCCCGTCTACCGCGCGCATGAACAGCCCGCGATAATCGGGTATCTTGAATTTCTCGCCCCCGCCGCCGTAGCGGAAACCCAGGGCGGCATGCAATTGAGGGTAGGCGCTGACTTCCAGTTCCCTGCCGTCGCAGGACATCCAGCCCCAGCTCTCAACGGATGTTTTGCCGACCTCCTCGGTCCCGTCGCTCAGGTCACCCGCGAAGGGCATCACGGCGCCGACCGGGATCATGTCGCCGTAGGGCCACATGGGGCCGGGCGGCGGTATGGTAGGGACGGGAGGTTGGAGATAACCGGGAAACATGGCTTTGCCTCTTCAGGATGCGGGGGTTTCGACCGCCGTTTCGATGCGCTCCGGCAGCAGGCTGCCGGGCAGGACCGAGCCGGCGGAATCGTTGGGTTCCAGGATTTGCATGGTGGTTGGGATGGAAAACTCCCAGGAGTTTTCGGTTCGGGTATATTCGCCGTTGGGCGGCATGCGCTCCAATTCGTTGATCAGGGTGATGTCCTGAAGATGAACGGGCACAAGCGGCAGCGGCCCCATCCAAAGGGTGCCGGAGGACAGGTAGTAGAGAACGGCCAGGTTGAAGGTGGGCTTCACGGGCAGCAAAACCCGGGCAATCTGGGCCTGGAGGAAATAGCCGAAAGAGTCTTCCTCGCCGCCCGAACGGCTCCAGTCGTGAGCGTCGCCCTGGGTGCCCTTGCCGTCGCCGTCCCCGGCGTTGGGGTCGCCCCAATCCGCGTGCAGCGTGTAGCTCATTTCCGGCCATTCGAACATGCCTTCCAGGCGGTGGGTAAATACCTGTCCGGGTGATACGCGAGCGCCGATGACCTCTACGCAGGCGGCGGGGTCCTGGTAACGGTCCAGCAGCAGGTTCATGCAACCGCGTTTGATCTCGCGGCGCTCAAGGGCGGACCAGTCGGGCTTGTCGCGCCCCTTGGGACCATGCAGTCCGATGCGGCGATCGTACTGGTTGCGAACGGCTTCATAGGCTCTCATCAGGTCGGTATAGGCTCGAACCTGCCATTGGTTGAGCGCGGTCCCGCTTAATTCACAGACTACCTCCACGGTGACCACCAGGTTGCCCGCTTCCTGTTCTTTAGATTGGCCCGGCAACACGACCGGGATGTCGGTGTCCTCCCTGGAAAGGGCCATGCTTTTGCTGCCGCCCGCTGTGAACTGGAAGATCTTGGTGCCCACGACTACTTGGATTTCCATACTGTCCATATCCGGCGGCAACGCGCAGGAAACAGTGGCGATACCGGCCAGGTAGCCTTTGGGTACCGGGATTTGTTTTTCGGATTCGTTTTGCAGTGTAGTGGTAACGATACGTTGAGCGGCCGGCGGCGGTTCCATGTCTCGCATCTGGTAACGCGCGGCCAGTTCGGCGAAGTTTTCGGCGTTCAGATCCTGGTAGGAATTTACCTCCAGGTCGGCCGGGGACAGGGGTTCGTAGACAGCTTCGCCCGCAATGTCCGATTCGCCGCCCTCGTAATGAGAAGCGGGATCTTTGAGCATGAGTTCCAGCAAGAGACGATTGCCGTAGTTCACCACATCGGCCAGGTAGATTTTGTTGACCCAGCGGAAGACGCCGACCAGGTTGGATGTGCCGGTGGAGTTATCGTAGATGCTGGTCTCCATTTCCTCGGTTTCGTCCAGAGTGGTCACCGTACGTACCTCGTTGACCCGATCAGTAATGCGATTGGCCGCACGGGTCACAATCTCCCTGGCGAAGCGTGTCTTTTCTTCCTTACCGGGTTTGTCCGGTGTGGGCGTCAGCGAGATGGTGAATGAACCGTCCAGGGTGGCCGTGGTCGGGGGGCCGTAGCTGGTTTTGAAACCCTCGTATTGGTGTTTCACCATGTGGTCGCACATGGTATTCAAGATCTCCTGGCGAAGGTTGTGGTTATTCTCGGTTTCGGCGTTTTCCTCGGCGCGGTCGCGGGCGGTGGCGCGTTCCTCCACGGTGCGAGTGGTTTTTCTTTTTCGCCGCACCACTTCCTTGCGTTCGCCGCGCATCAGGTTGACGATACGAGCGATCTCACCGGCCTCGTAGCGGATCAGCCGTTGTTTAACCATTTGCAGGTCGCCGATGGCAAAGGTCTCGATGCCGCTGACGCCGTCCTTTACCCGGGCGGTTTCCATGCCTTCATGCGGCGGCAGTGGGAACAGCGGGTCCGGCAGGGCAATATGGGCGCGCAATAGGGCGTCGCAGTATTTCTCTTCTTTGCGCAGTACGATTGCTTCCAGCAAATTGGCGAAGACGATGGTCAGCGAGAGAATGCGCAACATGCCGGTGCGGTAACCTGCCAGAACGACAAGCGCCAGGAAACATTGCCAGATTCGGTTCAGGTCCCGGGTGTACTTGGGGTCGGCTAGGTAGGTTGTCAGAAACGCGCTGTCGTATTTGCCGAAGGAAGCCGTCACTTCCATGATCGCGGCGGCGTCGACCCTGTCCAGGGCCAGACAGCGTTCGTAGGCGGCTGAAAAGGCGGCCAGAGGTTGGCTGAGTGATTGCAGACTACCGGAAAAAATACCTTCGGTTCCGGCTTCCTGTTTCACATAATCACATGCGGCCGCTACGGCTGCCTTGCGCTTGTCCTTCTCGTCCAAGGCGGTCAGTTGAGCGAACAGGTTGGGCGTCAGCGAGGCGAATCGGTCGGTGGGATACCAGACGTAATGAATTTCCTTGTCCAAGGCGCCGACCTCGGGCCAGCCGTGAACATATATATAGGAAAACAGATCTTTGTATTCGTCCATCCGTTGGATAGAAGCAGCGGCTTTATCCTCGGTGACGAGCGGGGCCGGCAATTCGGAAGTTTTTTCATCCTCATCCACGATATCCGCTTCCACGGTATCGGTCCCTTCGAAATCCCTGGGGAAGGTAACCATCACGCCCTCGAAATGGCCCAGGTCCTGATTGCCGTAACGATAGTTGAAATCACCCCAAATGGCTGCATTGTCGGTGCTGGATTGATCGAAAAAACTGATGCCTTTCAGGGAGCCGTAAACCCGGTCGCCCGTTTGAAAGGTGTGCTCCAGGGGGATATTGCCTTCCAGGCTGCGCGGTGAGATCTTCCAGACGTCATCGGACCGATAGGCCCAGCGAACGTCGGTGCTCACCATAATGGCGCCGGTCGGACCGATATTGAAGGTGAAGTCGAATTGAACGGCCTTGTCCTCGGTTGAAAAAGCACGTGTAAACATGGGTTACTTCCGTCAGGTACAGTGCTGCCGGAGGAAACATTTCCGGCGGCGATGGTAAGGGAGATAACAGGTACCGCGCATCTGCCCCGTGCGTTTCCGGCCTTATCAGGCCCTGACGCACGGTACCCATCAGTCGGCCGATCAGGCCATAACTACATTTTCAAGGTTGAAGTAGAAGGGAGTTGCTTCAGCGCCGGGTCCGCCCCCGGTCAATACGATATCTGCCGAGGCAACACCCAGCAGGCTGAGCTCCGTATTGACCGAAGTCATGACTGCGGAATCCATGACGTCGCCTTCTACGATTTGAGAAGCCACGCCGGCGAACAGCGTGGGTTTGAATTGGAAAACCGCTTTTTGCGCGGGGGCAACAGCAGTTTTGGTAGCGATGAGCCGACCGTCCTTGTAGACGCAGGCGTTGATGGCGCCGCGCACAAGGTCGTTCTGCACCTGGATTTCCTTGGTGCTGGTTCCGGGCCCCTTCAGGCTGAGTTCGTTCCCGGACGGGGTCAAAGTGACATGGAACAACTGTCCGTTACTCGCCTTCAGACGGGGAGTATAGTTGCCCCAACTATCGGAGGCGCTTACTTCCGTTTCCAGCGGATACTGAAACGGATGGTTGCAGCCCTGCCCACAATGTTGAATCACCTTCCATGCTACCGACAACGAATTGTAGTCGGTCGCCACGTTTTTCTGATAGAAGACGATATCGGAATTATTGGGATCGTTGGAACGATCGATGAAGTTGAGTTTGATGATGTTCGTCATGTCATTACTCCGTGAAAAGTCGTAAAACCGGCCGCGGGCCGGTTGGAAGACGTCCGCTTAGGACATCACCACGTTTTCAAGACGGAACTCGAAGGATGTGGCGTCTTTGCTGGGACCGCCGCCGGTCAAAACGATATCGGTAGCGGCAACGCCCAACAGGGACAGTTCGGTATTCACCGCGGACATCACGGCCGAGTCCATGACCGCGCCCTCAACTACTTGGGAAACCACACTGGCCCACAGGGTCGGCTTGAATTGGAAGACGGCCTTTTGAGCGGGCGCCACGGCGGTTTTGATGGCCAACATACGGCCGTCCTTGTAGATGCAGGCGCTGATGGCGCCGCGTATCAGATCGTTTTGAAGTTGGACTTCCTTGGAACTGGTGCCGGGGCCTTTGAAGGAGAGTTCGTTGCCGGAAGCGGCTTCCGAAACGTGGAACATCTGGCCGTTGTAGCACTTCAGGCGAGGCATGAAGTTGCCCCAACTGTCCGAGGCGCTGCATTCCATTTCCATGGGGTATGTGAACGGGTGATTGCAGCCCTGGCCACAATTACGGATTACCTTCCAGGCAACATGCAAAGCGTCGAATTCCATAGAAACGTTCTTCTGATAGAAAACGATATCGGAATTGCTGGAATCGTTAGAGCGGTCGATGAAGTTTAGTTTGATTACGTTGGTCATTAGAAAATCCTCCAGATCAACACGGTTCGTGCTTGGTTTGAAAATGCGCGACGGTTCGGCGTGCTTTTAAGGGCGCACCGCACCGCCGGGAAATCGTCAGGTGCGCTGCACATTCTGCAACGTGAATGAAAAAGTAGGCGCACCAGTGCCCTGGCCGCCGCCGGTCATCACAATGTCCGCCGAAATCAGGCCTTCCAGCGAGATCTCGGTACTTGTGGCCGAGATCACCGCCGAGTTGAGCGTTTGTCCCTCCTCGATATCGGAAGCCACGGCCAGGTATAGGACCGGTTTGAGACGAAACACGGCTTTTTGGCTGGGTGTGATTCCGGTTTTCAGGGCAAACAGGCGATCGTCTTTGAAGATCGAAGCGGCAATGACACCCTGAGCCAGGTCATTTTGTATTTGAATCTCGTCCTTGCTTGTCGCCGGCCCCTTATAAATCAACTCGTTCCCGGAAGGGTTCAACCTGACGTGAAACAGTTGACCCGGTTCCGCCGATATCTTCGGCAGAAAATTACCCCAACTGTCGCGGGCAGTCACCTGGGAAGTTTGTGGATAGACAAAGGGATGACTGTTGCCGCGACCGCAATAACGGATCACCTTCCAGGCTACGGCCAGACTTTCGAAATCCGGGGACGCATCCTTTTGGAATATGACGATATCGGAGTTGCTCGCATCATCGGAGCGGTCGATGTAGTTCAGTTTGATGTCCATCATTTGTTACTCCCTTGGAACCTTGCCGGTGTAATGTCTAAACCCAAACCACGTTTTCCAGTTGGAACTTGAACGGGGTAGCCTTGTTGTCCGCTCCGCCCCCGGTGAGAACGATGTCCGCGGAACGAACACCCAACAGCGAGAGTTCCGTTTTTTGCGACATGACGGCGGAAACCATCTGGTTGCCTTCCTTGACAACATTATTGACGACCGCTACTACCAGCATGGGTTTGAACACAAATACCGCTTTCTGACCCGGAGCGATCGCCGATTGATGGGCGAACAGGCGATCGTCCTTGAAAACATTGGCGCTGATCGCCCCCCGCTTCAGGTCATTGGCCAGTTCTATTTCCTGACAACTTTGGGCCGGTCCTTTATACTTCAATCGGTTTCCCGAAGGGTCCGCATAGACATGAAAAGCATCCCCCGACGTCGCGGGCAGGTGCGGTGTGTAGTTGCCGTAGCTGTCGCCGGCGCTCACATACGACTCCTCCGGAAAGACAAATGGATGGTAATTGCCGAATCCACAGTTTCTGATCACCTTCCAGGCAACACAGGACTCACTAAACTCAAATGCAGTGCTATTCTGAAAGAAAACAATGTTGTTCAGGCTGGTACTGTTCGACTGATTCCAAAACTTGAGTGAAATATCCACGGCCAAACTCCATCGAGGATGCGCTTACCTAACCGAAGCCGGACCCGGTATTCGGTGCTTTTGAGAACGCTGGGGAGCTCTCGACCGGGGGGCTGTCGCGCAAGCGAAAACTAAAAGGCATTGCGATAATTCTCTTCGCGCCTATCTCATCTTGCAATCAATTAAAGTCGGCGCCATCAGAAAACAAATCATAGACGTAGAAATAGCCACACCTTCTGGCTATTTGTCATATCTGGTTGTGGTCTGTCATTTATTATAAATTGGCTATTGAAAAAGTCAACTTAAAATTTGAAAATATTGTCAATCTGGCTAATTAGTTTACTCGCGTAAACATAAATGGGTATATGACCCCACAGCAAATACGGAAAGGAGTAGTAGACAATGAAAAAACATCCATATGCGTTAAATCTGAAGATATGCCTTATCAGCCTATCTCAATATGAGACCTGTTTGTCGGCTATCCGGCTGATTCGAGGTGTCTCATGAACTTACCTAGCCTCATTACGGACCAGGGCCCGCAAACCGTCAATATCTATCAAGCCTTTTTCATCGAAAAGATCACCAACGAAAACACTCGAGACGCCTACCTGGTAGCTGTTAAACGCTTCTTGGATTGGTGCAAGGATCGTTGTGACAATCTTCAAGGTATCACCAAAAACGATGTGAGCGATTATGTATCGGGGCATCCGGGCTCTGTCCGAACGATCAAACAACACCTGTCGGCAGTTCGCAAGTTGTTCGAATGGTTGGAGACCAAGGGCGTGTTGAACGACAATCCCGCGACGGGCATCAAGATCCCGCAAAGAGCAGAAAATAATCGGCCAAAGACACCCCTGACCGCCAGGGAGGCGCGACACCTTCTGGACAGCATCGATGTATCTCACCTGGTAGGACTACGCGACAGGGCATTGATCGGAGTTTTGATCTTTTCCCTATCCAAAATAAGTACGGCGCTGACTCTCAAGCGAAAAGACTTCCTTGAACGCGACGGGATCTACTACCTTCGGTTTCCCAAAAAAGGCGGAAACCACCTGGTGCCCATCCACCACTTGGAACTGGAATACCTTCGAACGTATATCGATGCCGCCGGTGAGGATTGGTTGGATGAGGATTACCTCTTTCGCAGTTCCGACCGGTCCCGTCGGCGAAACAAACTGTTGAGGCAATGCATGACCCGAAAGGGCGCACTCAAGATGTTGAAACGACGTATCAAGGAAGCATCGTTATCCAGCTCTATCGACAGTCGCAGCCTGCGCGGAACCGGAATCGTGGAATACCTGCGCGGCGGCGGCGACATAGAAACGGCGGCCCGAATCGCGGGCGACAGCCCGTCCAGCATCGAGAACTACATCAACCGTCATGCTCCGGTGGGACAACTTGAAGTCAACCGGATCGAAATCTGATTCTCCCAACCCTTGAACAGCTCCCGATCACATACCCAGAACGCGTCATCATGAAGGAACCCCCGGTGCGAGGGATGCCGTTGATAACTCCCCTTCAATACGGTATTGGATCCCATTCGCGGAGGTTCATGATCGCGACGGTTTTTTCAAGCATCCATCCACGATGCATCGAGCCTTGTCTGCCGGCCGGGTACGTCGCTTGCAGCGACAGTATTCCGGCCGGCTACATTGTTGTTCCCGGCAACAACAAAGGTCCTAGGTCCTACAACCTGAACCTCGATTGTTCCCGGGAACACACGAAGATCTTATGCATTTTCCTTATGTGCTCCCGGAAACAATCGAGTATTCGGCGGCACATTTTAGGGTGCCGCGGGGTCTCATTGTGAGTTTGGTCAGCTCAGTGGAGGGGGAATCAGGTTCCCCCGAAAGCCGACCGGGCGGCCGGCGCTACATTATTCGGGAAATGTACTAAGTCGGACTGAAAATTCGCCTGGAAATTTGGAAATTCGGTCGCGTAACGGCCTTGTACTCTTTCCCGATGGCATGGATAAGGTGACGATGTGTTTCGAAGAGGCGAATGAATCCCCATTCACCAAGGTTTTTCGTCTTCTTTTGCTGGTTTTTGTTGACAGGCGGGCCGAAAGACCTGACAATCCGGCAGTCAGTAGGGTCGCGAGACCTAAGGTGATTGACAGAAAGATTGAATCTATTATAATAGGACTCTTTGTTTGAGGTGCGGGTATCGCTATGCGTATCAGACTGGAAGAGATCCAACCGAACAAAACAGTAACCAGGGAACTGGACCTGGAACGGGAAACCATCAACGGTGTCAGCGGTGAAGTGGTCCTGGAAGACGTGCATGCAACGCTTCGGTTGCGCACCGATCCGCTCGGCTTTGTCGTACACTACGATGTGACCGGACGGGCTGTTACCGACTGCATTCGTTGCGGTGAGCCCCTGGTGCTGGATGTTGCTCAGTCCGATTGGATTTCACTGCGTGTCAGTCAGCCTGATGAACAACACATCGTCCTCAACCAAACCGAAATGAATGTCCGTTTCATCACGGAGCCGGAATTGGACCTGGTTCAATTTGTGAAAGAAGCGATTGAGTTGGCCGTACCCGACTACCCACGGCACGAAGAAAATCATAGCGAATGTCAGGCCGCATTCAGCGCGGAACCCGAAGAGGTTACCGACACCGAATCGGCATCACCCTTCCAGGCGCTTGCCAAATACCTGGAAGAGTAAGAACAAAACGTAGCGTTTAGGAGACAAGTCATGGCAGTTCCCAAGAGAAGAACGTCTGTCAGCCGCCGGAACAAGCGCCGCTCGCACCACGCGCTTTCGGCAATGGCAGTCAACAGTTGCAAGCATTGCGGCGCTTTGCGTCGTCCCCATCGGGTTTGCGAAGCCTGCGGTTATTACGACGGCAAGCAGATCGCTGTCGGCGCCGAAGATTAAGGTCGGTTCCTACCCATGGATAAAAAAGTAGCTCTGGTAACGGGCGGATCGCGGGGTATCGGTGAAGCGATTTGCCGAAAACTGGCCGCCGACGGTTTTTTTGTCATTGTTGCGAGCCGCAGCCTGGACAAGGTCGAGGGCGTTGCCGCCGCCATTTGTGAAGCGGGCGGGGATGCTGCCGGCCTGGCCTTGGATGTCGGTGACGTGGACAGCTTCAAGGACAAGGTCAAAGAGCTGAATCAGCGTTTCGGCGCACCTCAGGTTCTGGTCAACAACGCGGGCATCACCGCGGATAACCTGATGATGCGCATCAAACCCGAGTCTTTCGATTCGGTCATGAACACCAACCTCCGAGGCGCCTATTTCCTGGCCCAGGCCATGCTGCGCGGCATGATGAAAGCCCGCTGGGGCCGGATCATCAACATCACCTCGGTTGTCGGTCTCATGGGCAATGCCGGCCAGACCAATTATGCCGCTTCCAAAGCCGGTATGGTCGGGTTTACCAAATCATTGGCCCGGGAGGTCGGTTCTCGCGGCATCACCGTGAATGCCGTGGCGCCGGGCTACATCGAAACAGAAATGACCGCGGGTCTGGGCGAGGATGTCAAAACCAACTTCCTGGCCGGGGTGCCCTGCGGTCGGATGGGAGCAGCGGACGATGTTGCGCACGCCGTCTCCTTCATCGCTTCTGAAGGCGCCGCCTACATCACCGGTCAGGTGTTGTCGGTAGACGGCGGCTTGTACATGTAAGCGCTTCGGCGCGAGAGAGTTAAACAGGGACCATTTTGTCCGAATTGTTCAGGAGGATTCTGAATGTCTGATACGTTCGAAGAAGTCAAAGCGGTTATCGCGGAAGAGTTGGAAGTCGAGGAAGAGCAGATTACCATGGAGTCGATCATCGTCGATGATTTGGGAGCCGATTCCCTCGACGTGGTGGAACTGATCATGCGTTTGGAAGAGAAGTTCGACCTGGAAATTCCCGACGAAGATGCCGAGAAGATTCAGACTGTCGGCGACGCCGTCAAATTCATCGACAGTCAACAAAACTCTTAAGACATGACTGAACGGGAGCGGCGCCGCGTCTGTGACCGGTCCGCCCCTTCAACGGCCCTATTTCCCACGTGTCGCACGGGTCAACACCCGTCCGGTCGCCCACCCTGCCGTTTGTTGACATTTGATCTCCCTTTGTCGGGGACACCGCGGCGATTCGGAAGAATGTTCAGGAGGGTTCCTTGCGAAGGGTTGTTATCACCGGTTTAGGAGCGGTCAGCCCGCTCGGCCACGATGTGGCAAGTACATTTGAAGGTCTCTTGGAAGGACGTTCCGGCATTGTCACCATTTCCAAGTTCGATGCTTCCAATATTGCCTCCCAAATTGCGGGTGAGGTGCGGGATCTGGATATTTCCCCTTACCTGACCCGTAAAGAAGCCAAAAAAGTAGACACCTTTATTCAATACGCCGTCGTTGCCGCCCACGAAGCGGTTCAGGACAGCGGCATGGACCTGGAGAAGGTAGACCGCGATCGTTTCGGCGCTATTATCGGCTCCGGCATCGGCGGCCTGCCCATGATCGAGGCGCAGCACCGTATCCTCCTGGAAAAGGGCCCGCGCCGCATCACGCCTTTCTTCATCCCCTCTTTGATCATCAACCTGGCCTCCGGTCATGTTTCCATCAAATACGGCCTGAAAGGTCCCTCTTCGGCGCCCGCGACCGCTTGCGCTACCGGCACCCACTCCATCGGTGACGCCATGCGCCACATTCAGCACGGCGCGGCCGACATCATGATTGCCGGCGGTACCGAGGCGGTGGTCAGTCCCCTGGCCATGTCCGGTTTTGCCTCCATGAAAGCCCTTTCCACCCGCAACGACGAACCGCACCGCGCCAGCCGCCCCTTCGATACCGGCCGCGACGGCTTCGTGTTGGGCGAGGGATGCGGACTGATGATCCTGGAAGAATACGAGCAGGCCAAGGCTCGCGGCGCCGAAATCTACGCGGAGTTGGTCGGATACGGCATGTCGTCCGACGCCTACCACATCACCGCACCCGCCGAGGACGGCGACGGCGCCATTCGCGTGATGCGCGCTACCCTGGCCGATGCCGGTGTCAATCCCGAGGATGTAGACCTTGTCAATGCCCACGGTACCTCCACACCCGCCGGTGACGTGATCGAGGCCCGCGCCATTCGTGCGGTCTTCGGCGATCACACCGACGAAATGATGGTTCACTCCACCAAATCCATGATCGGTCACCTGCTGGGCGCCGCCGGCGGTATGGAAGCCGTCGTTCTGGCCAAAACCATCCAAACCGGCAAGGTCCACCAAACGGCCAACTTGGAACAACAAGATCCCCAGTGCGCTTTCGATGCCGTTAAAGGAGCGGCGAGAGATGCCGATATAAGAATCGGCCTTTCAAATTCCTTTGGCTTCGGCGGCACCAATGCCGCCCTGGCCATGAAAAAAGTGGACTGATGAAGCGTGCTCCATTCGAAAAAGTAGATGAAATGATGACCGTGAATCCGGCTGCCTCAGTCAGCGGCCGGGTTCGCGTCCCGGGCTCCAAAAGCCTTACCAACCGTTACCTTCTGCTGGCCGCCCTGGCTCGTGGGACCAGTAACCTCACCGGCCCGCTGGAAAGCGACGACACCGTTTATATGCGGCGCGCGTTGGCGCAGGTGGGCGTTACCGTGGACGAACGTCCCGATGCCTGGACCGTGCAGGGTCGTGAAGACTGGCACCCTCCCGCCGAGGAAATCTTCGTGGGCAATGCCGGCACCGTCATGCGTTTCTTCACACCTTCCCTGGCCGTTTCCGACCTGAACGCGGTGATCACGGGGAACGAACGCATGCTGGTGCGACCCATCAAAGATCTGGTGGACGGCCTGATCCAGTTGGGCGCCGAAGTGACCTACCTGGGCGAGGAAGGCTATCCGCCCCTGCGCGTGCGCGGGCCCATGAAACCGGGCAAGATCGCCATTCGCGGCGATTCCAGTTCACAATACCTTTCCGGCCTGCTGATGACGCTGCCCTTGTTGGATCAAGATTCGGAAATCACCATCGAGGGGCCCCTGGTCAGCCGCACCTACGTGGAGATGACCATCAACTGCATTCGTCAAAACGGTGCGGTGATCAACGCCGACTTCGACAAAGGCGTCTTCACCATCCCCGGTAACCAGCACTACACGGCCGGAATCATTCCCATCGAACCGGATGCCTCCACGGCGTCTTACTGGTTTGCCCTGCCCTTGATGGTGGGCGGCAGCATCGAGGTGGAAAATGTGCCGAAGACCTCGGACCAGGGTGATTTCGGCCTGATCGACATCTTCGAACAGATGGGCGCCGCGGTGGAGCGAATGGATGATGCGGTACGCATTACCTCGGCCGAACTGAAAGGCGTCGAGGTGGACATGAACACCATGAGCGATGTAGCGCCTACTCTGGCAGTCGTCGCCACCCTGGCCTCTTCGCCGACCACCATCCGTAACATCTACAACATGCGCATCAAGGAATGCGACCGCATCGAGTGCATTCAGACGGCATTCGACGCCCTGGGTTTGAAGATGGAAAACGGCCGGGACTGGATGAAGATCTATCCGGGCAAACCGACACGCGCCGCTCAAGTCAATCCGGAAGACGACCACCGCATGGCCATGATCTTTGCCTTGCTGGGCCTGGCCCACGGCGGCGTCACCATTCAAGACCCGGAATGCGTGGCCAAAACCTATCCCACCTTCTACGAGGAATTCAGCAAAGTCCTCAGTGCTCGATAACCCGATCTACCCGTTCATCGCCGATGACACCGGGGTCAGGTCCTCTTGGAGGACGCCCGGTGGTTTTCCGTTTGCCGGCGGAAACCTCAAGTAGAAGGTCGCGCCGTGTCCCTTGCCCTCGCTTTCCGCCCAGATTCGGCCGCCCATTTCTTTCATGGCATTGGCGCAGCTGTGCAATCCGAAACCCTGGCCCATTTCTTTGGTAGTAAAGCCATGGTTGAAGATGGAATTTAGATTTTCCGCCGAAATACCGTCACCCGTGTCTTCGACCGTCAATAACACCTGCTCACCTTCGCTGTAGATGTGCAGGGAGATGCGTTTCTGTTCGCTGCCCGAGTGGATGATCGATTCCTTCGCGTTTTTGATCAGGTTGACCAGGGTATGAATCAACTTGGTGCGTTGGATGGTCACCGGCGGCACTTCTTCAAAATTGCGAACCACCTCGATGCCCTTCTCAACGATGTTCTCCTCCAAGATTTTCAAGGAGATTTCCACCATGGCGTACAAGGGCATGGTTTCGGTTTGGTAGACGCCCGAGACGTAATTGTGCTGTTGCGCTACCACATCCTTGATGGTCTGGATTTTGTTCAGCAGCAGGTTGGTTTGTTCGTCTACTTTTTCGTGTTGGTCGCGTACGCGCTCACCCAGTTTCAGATAGTACTGCAACAGGCGGTAGGCGCGCGGGTCCTCGCGGATGAAGGTTTCCAGGTCGTCGGCGTGTTCCTCCAGGATCTCGTTGGCGCGCAGGAAACCCTTCATGGGCGAGCGATCCAGCGATTCGCGGATCAGGTAGCCGGAAATGCTGACCGAATTGAGGATATTGCCCACGTTATGCAGCACCGAGGTTGCGATTTCGGCCATGCCCGAATAATGGGCGTTTTCAACCAGGTCTTTTTGTAGGTCTTCCAATTCGGCGGTTCGGTGCCGCACGCGTTCTTCCAGTTCCTCGCTGAGCGCCTGGTAACGCGCCTCGGCCCGACGGTGATTCTCCATTTCCAGTCGCAGTCGATGTGTTCGCTCCTCTACCTTTTGTTCCAAGTTCCTGGCGTTGCGTTTGGAGCTGAAGTAATCGTAGATCACGAACGCCATGGCCAGGATCACGCCCAAAACAAGGAATTGCAGCCACATCCGGGACAATAAGGGCGCGTTGATGTGAATGGTCGGCGAAACCAGTTCCCGGCTCCACCCGCCGTCGTCTCCTTCCGCCTTCAGGTGGAATCGGTAGGTGCCCGGGGGCAGGTTGGTGTAACGCTGTTGGCGGTCCCGGCTGATAAAAGGCGCCGACCAGGAAGGCTCGTAACCTTCCAGCCATGATTGAAAACGCACGCCCCGCTCATTGCGAAAGCTGACCGCTTCGAAATGAAAGACCAGGTTGTTCTTGTCGCCGGCAAGCTTCAACGGTTTGTCCAACGAGTAATACCGACCGTTTACCAAAAGCCGGCTCAGGTACAGCTTGGGTGCTTGAACATTACGCGTGTCATAGCGTTCCCGATAACGGGAAACCCCGCTTTCCGTACCGATCCATACGTCGCCGTTTTGGTCCACACAACCGGCATCCCTGTTGGTTTCCAATCCGGCCAGGCCGTGTTCCGTTGTGAAATGACGAAACCGCTTGCCGTCCTCGATCAAAAAAGCGCCGTGATCGGAGCCGGCCCAGAAGCGCGATTCGTTTTCTCCGAACAACAGGAAGATGGGTCGCTGAATGAACCGATCGCCAATCTTTGCGGGCACAAGACTATTGTTTTCAATCCTCAACAATCCTGCGAGAGACCCCACCCAAATTTGGTCTTTACTGTCCTGATATAAGCCGAAGGTACTGTTCTCATTGTCCGACCAACCATTGTGGCGATACCATCGATCCCCGTCAAACCGGTAGACCCCTTTCCTGTTGGTCGAGACGTAGATATCTCCGTTTCGGGCTTGCAGAAATCTCCTGATATGTGTTTTGGGCAGCGTTCCGATGTCCAGGGGAAGCCACTCGCCGTCTTTTAAACGGGCAATACCGAAGTTTCCACCTACCCATAGTTCCCCGTCGCGTGTCACCAGCAATGCGTGGTAGCCGGGCCGCTTGTTTGAATCTATTTTGAACAGGCGGTAATCGAGCGAGGGTTCAAGACGCAGTACGCCGATGCGGTCCATGGCGATCCAGGCGTTGCCTTGCGCATCAACCACCATGTCCATGACTCGCGAAAAAGCATTCAGGTCCTTCTCGCGGATATCCTCGAACGGCAGGTGCCGGATGGTCTCACCTTGCAACAGGCTGACCCCGGCATTGTGTCCCAGCAGTAGTTTGTCTTTGCCCCACGGCATGACGGCGGTAACTTCGTCGTTGTAAATGCCCTGGAAACGGCTGTAACTTTCAAAGCGCCTGGAGGCAATTTTAGCTACGCCCTCGAAACCGCTGATCCACAAGATACCTTCTTCATCGATCAGGATATCGGAGGCGCCCTCGGAATGAAGGCCGGCGGTCCGTTTCAGGAGTCGCGGTCGTTTTCGATCCGGAAGATACTCGTAGAGCCTCCTCTTATTACCGAAGTAAAGGCCGCCTTGTCCGTCTGCCGCCGCAACCAACTCGCCGTGCGCGTGTTCCTGCACAAACGCTTCGAAGCCGGCCTGCTCGGTGAACTCCTCGTCCTGAAGCGTACCCAGCCAGTCCGGCCCCACCAACCACAGTCGTTTACTGTTGGGAAGGTATTCAAAAGCCAGGGTTAGGAGGTTGCGACGGTCAGAGGGCAAGGCGCGGTTGAGCGAATAATCGAAAACGCCGTCGCGATAGCGAGCCAGACCCTGACTGGTAGCCAGGTAGGCCGTACCACCGTCTACCTTCAGACCGTTGACGGTGCCTGTCAGACCTTGCTCGGCCCCGTGACGGAACCATTGGCCCCGGCGATAGCCGAACACGCTGCCGGATTTGAGGGCAATCAGGGGCACGGGTTCGCCGTCGATCTCGGCAATTTCGAAGTAGTAGAAGTTGAAGCCGTCGGGTTTAGGCCAGGGCATGGGTGGCAGATTGGTCCAACGACCGTCCTTAAAAGTAGAAAGCATCCCGGCTGCATATCGGCTGGAGACCCAGACCTGCCCTTTGGAATCGGCGCGAACCCAGCGGAAGTTGACCGTGGGGAGGCCCTCGGTAAAGGTGTAGGTTTGCCAGCGCTGACCGTTGTAGGAAACCACATTGGCGCGGCACACAAACCACATCACGCCGCGGGTATCTCGTGCCATACTGTACACATGCCGACCGGAAAGCCCGGAGTCCTCGGTATAGTGTTGGACTTTGTAACTCTGCGCGGTTAAAGGCAGAGTAAAAAAGAACAACCAATAGCTGTGCCGGAAAAACTTCCGGCCGGGGAAAAGCATGTTTGCCGCTCCGTAAGTCCTGGGCGGGGAAGGAAAAAACCGCTCCCCAAGTTCTTCGGCCGGCGGAGAAGAAATCTTGAACCGTATGAAAAGCTGCGAAGGTTCCCTCGGCATCGGACAGACCATTTCTTTTACCGGCGATGATGGAAAAGCGAGTCCTTAATATTCGCGAATAGAAATTACTTATCAACACATCGGCGCTTTTCGCTTCCCATTCTCCCTTACTTCGCTACAATTAGGCGCAAATCAGCATAAAAAGAGGCCCCTCCCATGAGCGAAGCCAATCGCAAACAGCCCCAACTCCATGCTTCCTGGATGGAAGTTCTGGGCGATGAATTCGAAAAACCCTACATGGCGCAACTCCGTCAATTCCTGATCGAGGAGAAGCGTCGCGGCGCCGTGGTCTACCCGCCCGGCTCTCTCATGTTCAACGCGCTCAATACCACCCACTTCGACAAGGTAAAGGTGGTTATCTTGGGTCAGGACCCTTATCACGGGCGCAACCAGGCACACGGATTGTCGTTCTCAGTGATGCGCGGAGTGAAACCACCGCCCTCTTTGGTGAATATGTTTCGAGAGCTCCAGACCAGTCTCGGCATTCACCCGGCGGCGCACGGCGATTTAACCCATTGGGCGCAGCAGGGCGTCTTGATGTTGAACACCACGCTTTCGGTTCGCGCGGGACAACCCAAGTCGCACGCGGGCAAGGGTTGGGAAACCTTCACCGATCGCGTCATCGACGTTTTGAACGCGGAACGAGAGGGTCTTGCCTTTGTATTATGGGGTCGGCACGCCGGAACCAAGGCCGCGCGCATTGACCGCACTCGCCACCTGATCCTGACGGCGCCGCATCCTTCGCCCTATTCGGCCCATTCCGGCTTCTTCGGCTGCGGCCATTTCGTCAGGGTCAACGAGCATCTGAAGGCCCGGGGAGAGGCGCCCATTGACTGGCAACTCCCGCCGTAAGTACCCCGATAACCTGGGTTACGCTACCGGTCGACGGTCCAACGATAGAGTCCTTGTTATCGATTGTCGACACCCCGGCCTACCTTCGCCGATAAGCACACTTTATGCAGGTTGTTTGGTCAGTGTTCCGGCTTCAGGTCTTTTTACGTGGAGGCTTTCACGCTACCTTTTGGGCTCCTTCCCCGAGACGGTTCCGGTGAGACTTCGAACCGTCCCGGGGTCGGCGGGAGCCGGGGAAGTGACTCCCTAATAACGGTGATCGCCTATCCATTCCAGCCTGATGGAGCTAACCTCGTCGTTGCCGACTCTGGTGCCTCTCAGGTTGTCCAGGCTGCCGGTCAGGACCATGCGCTTGCCGCGAAAATCGCTGTGCTTGTACAGGGTCACCTGCCAGCCCGGGGGGACCCGCAACGAGCTGAGTTCGTCGTTACCGATCGGGGTATCGCGCATGTCGGCGATATCGCCCAACAGTTTCATGCGGCGGCCGTTGAAGTGCTTGTCGCTGAACAGCACCACCTTGCCGCGTCCCCTGTCGCGGCTGATGCGCAGGGAGGAGACCCGGTCGTTGCCGATCAGGTTATCTCTCAGGTTGGCGTCGTCGCCCCTGAAAACCTCGGAACGACCGCGGAAGTGACTGTGCTCGTACAGGGTGACCACGTAGCCCCGGGGAACTTGGATGGAACTGACCTGATCATTGCCGATCCAGGTGTGGTCCAAGTCGGCGACGTCTCCGCTGAAGACCTGGCTGCGTCCGTCGAAGCGCGCGTGTTGGAACAGGGTCACACCCGGTTCAGGAGCGGTCCGGCGGTACTCGATCGTCATGGAGGAAACCGTATCCAGGCCGATGCGGTTGTCGCCCAGGTTGGGATCGCTGCGGCGCAGCACCTCGCGGCGACCGCGGAATTTATCGTGTTCGTAAAGGGTGACCACGACGCCCGGAGGGATGCGCAGGGAACGGATGGTGTCGTTGCCGATATAGGTGTCACGCAGGCGGTAAATATCTTCCCGAAAGACCTGCTCACGGCCGCGGAAGCCTCGTTCGTCATAGACGACTACCCCGGGCTTGTCCTGGTTGGCGCGAACGCCTCGCCGCACGCCGGGGCGGGTATCTTGTTGCGGGCGCTTCCACAGAACGCGCAGGGAATTGACACGGTCGGGCAGCAGGCGCACCAGGTCGCGGTTGCTGTCTTCAACGGTTACCGAATAACCCTTGTAGTTGCGTCGTTCGTACAAGATCACCTCGCAACCGTTGGGAATGCGAATGGAGGAAATGGAACCCCTGCCGATGCGGTTATCGCTCAGGTCGGGGTCGTGACTCAAAAATCGCTCACTCATACCCCGGAAGTCTCGCTTGCGAAACAGTTCTACGGTAGCCTGGCGAGACGAAAACGCGGTTTGGGAGACGGCGATTAAAACGGCGACGGCTATGACTTTCTTGATCATGGATGCACTCCTTTCATCCCAAATCTCGCACCCGTGGGCGCCGCCCTTTGAAGAGCAGGATGTGTGCCGGCTTACCGAAACGCGGGTTTCCGAGCGTTGTCGAAAAATCCGCTAACGCCCGTGCTACAATAGTTTTGCCTTGTAAAAAACGCGACCGGCGCAGCGGGGTGTTTCTATGACGGTTCGGCGTGCCCAGTTCTTCGCTTCCCTCCTCCTGTCCTGTTTCATGGTCAGTTTATTCGGACAGCACGCGCACCCTTTTCCTGACAACTCCGAGCACGTCATTCGGGTCTATTTCGAGAACGATTGGAAACGTGCGCAACTGCAATCCCGCTTGGAAGACCTGTGGACGGTAAACCTCGAACGCCGCTTCCTGGTGGCCCGTGTGGATGCGCCCACCATGCATCGCCTGGCCGCCGAGGGTTACGCCGTGGTGGAAGACGCTACCCTGACCGCGCGCCTGGCCGGCAACGGCGAATCTCGCGGACTCCAAGATACCGGTATTCCGGGTTATCCCTGCTATGCCACGGTCGAGGAAACCTTTGCCGCCGCTCAAGCCATGGCCGAGCAACGGCCGGACCTGGCCGAGTGGATCGACGCGGGCGATTCTTGGGAGAAGCTGAACCTGGCCGGCGGCTATGACCTGATGGTGCTGCGCCTGACCAACGAGGCCGTAGCGGGACCCAAACCCGCCCTATTGGTGCTCAGCGGCCTGCATGCCCGTGAATATGCGCCCGGAGGGCTGGTCCTGGACTTTGCCCGCCGCCTTTTTCGCGGCTACGGTGAGGATGCCGACATCACCTGGCTGTTGGACCACAACGAGATCCACCTCATGCTGCAAGCCAACCCCGACGGTCGCAAGCGAGCCGAGTCCGGCATCTCCTGGCGCAAGAATGCCAACGGCGACGCCTGCCCCGGCGGCAACAACATGGGCGTGGACTTGAATCGCAACTTCCCCTACCAGTGGGGTTTCACCGCCAGTTGCTCGTCCGACCACACATGCAGCTTCACCTACCGAGGAATCGGCGGGGCCAGCGAACCGGAAACACAAGCCGTGCGCGACTACGCCCGGGCCATTTTCCCCGACCAGCGCGCCGACGATCCCATGGATGCCGCGCCCGATGACGCAACCGGCGTCTTTCTGGACATCCACAGCTTCGGCCGCTGTGTGCTGTGGCCCTTCGGCTACGACATCCCCTCGGCGCCCAATGGGACCGCCCTCCAAACCCTGGGCCGAAAATTGGCCTGGTACAACGGTTACCAGCCGGAGGAGGCCTCGGTCAGTTTCGATACCTGCGGCACAACCGACGACTTTGCCTACGGCGACCTGGGCGTGGCCGCCTATACCTTCGAACTGGGTTTTTCCTTCTTTGAAAACTGCCTCACCTATGAGACGCAGATTCGCGACACCAACCTGGCCGCTTTGATGCTGGCCGCCAAGAGCGCCCGAGCGCCCTACCTGCTGCCCGCCGGGCCGGTGGTGGAACAGGTCTCGCTCAGCGACAATACGGTGACAGCAGGAAATCCCGTTACCGTTACCGCGACCGTCAGCGACGACCGCTTCAACAATTCGTTCGGCACCGAAGCCGTGCAGAACATCACGGGCGCCTCGCTTTACCTGGACCTGCCGCCCTGGGAAGCCGACCGGGGCAGCGCTTTGCCCATGGACGCGGCCGACGGCGCCTTCAACCAGACCACCGAATCGGTCACCGTGAGCCTGGACACTACCGGATTGGCGTCGGGCCGCTATACGCTTTTTATCCAAGCCGACGATGCCGCGGGTGATGCCGGGACGGTCAGTGCCGCCTTCCTCTACATCCAGGACCCGCTCCAAAGCGGCCGCATCGAAGGAGTCGTTCGCTCCACGGAGGAGCCGACCGGCGCAAGCATCTCCGCCAATGACACCTTTTTCACGTCCGCGTCGGCCTTCGACGGCAGTTTCGGCATGAACCTGCCCCCCGGCGATTACACCGTGTCCTGGGACGGCGTCGGATTTGCGCCGCGGTCGCTTTACGACGTCACCGTGGTCGCGGGCGAAACCACGACACTGGACCTGCTCCTGCTGCCGAATTGCACCCGCGACCTACAATTCAGCGCCGTATCCGGATCCTGGCTGCAACGCGGCGGCGTCTGGCTGGACAGCCCCGACGGATATTACGCGCCGGACGAGGACGCCCTGCTGCTGAGCCGGCCGTTGGACCTGCGCGGCGCGCGCCATCTATACCTGACCGTGGATCACGACTTCGATCTGGACACCCCGGGCGGCGATGCGGCGCAAATCGGCTACCTGGACGCCGAGGGACGTTGGACGGCTCTGAAACAATTTGCCGGATTCCAACAGCGTCAAGCGGTGACCGTCGACCTTGAAGAAGTACGGGACATGCGGGATATCCGTCTGGGTTTCCGCATGGTTAGCGATGCTGCCTTCGACGGGGAAGGCTGGTCCATCTACGATACCAGGCTGGTGGGCTCTTTCCCGGACTGTGCCCAGGAGGCGCTTTTAGACGGCTGGCCCGCCGGGGTTTCCGTGGTAGACTTTATTGAGTATTTTTGGGAAACCGCCGTTCGGGAGTGAGGATACTCTTCCTTTCAGCCGACGCCGGATGAGTTGTTTTTTCGGGTTGGCTTATGGATCCGGTTATCAAAGAATTGACATCTTTGGGGGGATGGTCGGAAGCTTTGCGCTTTCTTGAGGCTTCTCCGGCCAATTTCGTCACTACCGTGACCTATCCCGACCGGGAGCCGGCCCCCGAAACGACCGCTCGCATCGTGGTCCTGGGCCAAAACCGGAAAACCGGTTTCTTCCATTTGCCCAAGCACGCGGATCGGGACCAGATCCACTATTTCTGCCGCATGCTGCTGAACAATAAAAAAGCCGGCGGCAATATGGACCTGCCGGGATTCCTGCAAGATTTCGCCGGTCATTTGCGCGATAAAACAAATTTGGAAGACATCTCCAATCACATCATCGCCTCGGTAGCGGAACTGTTCGACGCGGAGGGCGCCTCGATCTTGTTGTTGGACGATGAACGCGGCGTACTGCGCTTTGTCAGTACCTTTTCCCACAAAATGGGCGTGAGCCGCGGTCTCAGCGGCGTGGAGATTTCGCTGGATGAGGGCATCGCCGGTTGGGTAGCCCGAAACCAGCAGCCGGAGTTGGTGCCGGACGCGGCCAGGGATGTTCGCTTCAACGCCGATATCGATGAGAGAACGGACTATGAGACGCGGGACATGATGGCGGCGCCCATCATCCTGGGCGACGAGTTGTTGGGCGTATTGGAAGTGGTCAACGGGCGTTCGCGCGGTTTCAGCCGCTGGGATCTGCCGTCTTTCTCGGTGGTTGCGGCGGTGGTGGCCATCTTTATGGAAAAAGCCCAATTGTCCCTGCAAAAACGTCGGGTTCGGAGCGCGGAAGACAAGGCGGAGATTGCCAGTAGTGTATTGCACAATATCGGTAATGTCATCAACAGCGTCAACGTGGCCTGTTCGTTGATGGAGAGCAAGCTGGAACACAGCCGGCTGGACAAGCTGATCATGGCGCTGAACCTGATGCAGGACCACATCGCTGACCTGCCCGGTTTCTTCGCGGATAATCCCAAGGGCAAGATGCTGCCGGAGTTCCTGTTCCGCCTGCAAGGCCAAATGGAGGATGAGCGCGACAACATGTTGGAGGAAATCCGCAAGGTCAGTAATAAGGCCCAGTTGATGCAAGATATCATCGAAACCCAGCAAACCATCTCCAAGGTGGGTTCGGCCGAGGCGCACGACCTGATCCAAATCGTGGAAGAGGCGCTGACCGTGCAGAAGACGAACCTGAACGCGAACAACATCACGGTGGTCAAGGACTTTCATACGGATCGACCGGTACGCGGCCTGAAATCGAAAATGGTGCACACGCTGATCAACCTGATCAAAAACGGCCAGGAGGCGATGCTGGACACTCCGGAGGGGGAACGCGTCCTGAAATTAATGACGGATGAGGGCGATAACGGCAAGGTTTACCTGACCATCCAGGACACGGGCACCGGCATGACGCAAGGAACGCTGGACCGCCTGTTTACCCACGGATTCACCACGAAAAAAGACGGTCACGGGTTCGGCCTGGCTTCCTGCGCCCAAATCATGAGCGAAATGGGCGGTAGCATCGAGGCAAAAAGCGACGGCCCGGGCAAAGGTTCCTCCTTCATTCTGAGCTTCCCGACCATGGCTCGCTGACGGCGCCTTTTCCCTTTTCGGGGTAGCAGCGACCCGTGATCGATAGGGTTGCCGTGTAATTTGCAAGGAAAACCCCGTTTCACCCTATCTAAATGTGATTGGTTGCATTACAATTATTCACAGATCCGCCGGCGTCCGGCTGCTTGCCACTCCCCTTTGCTCTCAAGACCGGTGGATCGGGACTCCACTTGTCATTTCCACAAAAAAGACCGAGCCCGATTTGCGACGCTTTGCGTTTCTTTAAACAGGCCCGATCTTGGAAGGTAAGTGACGATTTTCTCAATTTCCAGCGGGGATGGTGCCTTGAAGTCATTATCCCCGTCTTTTCTCTCCGGGTTTCATCGTCCGCGTAAAACCTTTGCAAAATTCCGGGCCGTCGCTGATTTTTAATTTGGCCGAATCGGCGATTTTGTTAGAATGAAGATCCATTATAGTCTTTCGAGGGTGACCTGATTATGACGTCCAAAAAACAAGCTTTTACACTGATTGAAGTCCTGATTGCCATTGCAATTGTCGCTCTGGCGGCCTCGCTGGTGGTTCCCGTCGTGCAAGGAAACAAGAACAAGGCCGCTTACCAGGTCTCGATTGTCCAACTCAAGAGCGTCGGGAAAGCCATGGAAAAGCACTATCTCGAGAAAGGGTCTTACCCCGTTTTCAGTGACTGGTCCGAGGTAGCTTCCGAGAACAGCCCGCTGTTGGAATACATCAACGATATTCCCAAGGGTGATGCCTTCGGTACGCCGTACAAGATTCTGAAGTCCGATGAAGCCGAATACGAAATTCAAGGCTGGAGCCTCAAGGGCAAGCTCAAGGAAGAGTTTCCCGATTATTACCTGGCCACCGGCGGTAAGATCAAAACCAAAAAGAAAAAGGCCGGCGAATAAAACCCTTCGCGGATTGACGACAGCCTTCTTTTAGAACTCGCTCGCCCGGCCGCCAGGCCGGGTAAAGCACATCCGCGGTGCATCCTTTCTGCAATGCCCGGCGTCTTTCCTCCCATGAAATGATATTTGGGAGTAATGACCAATGAGAAAGATTTCGCCCCCCATACTCATGTCGGCATTCCTGGTCTTGTGCGCCGCGCCCGGTGTCCTTGCCTCGGAACCCCTGAAAGCCATGGATGTCTTCGAGCTGGAGTATACCTCCAGTCCAAGCATTTCCCCGGACGGCAAACATATCGTCTACCTGCGTCACTACATGGACGTGATGAAGGACACCCGGCGGGCAAACCTGTGGATTGTCGGTGTCGACGGTTCAGGTAACCGCCCGCTGACCAACGGCAAACGCAACGACAGTTCCCCTGTCTGGGCGCCCGACGGCAGCCGGATCTATTTCGTGTCCTCCGACGGCGAGAGCCGCCAACTGCATGCCTACTGGACCGCCACCCACCAGATCACCAGCCTGACCCGGCTGACGCGCTCGCCCTCCGGTCTCAGCATTTCCCCGGACGGGAAGTGGATGATTCTGTCCATGTCGGTGCCGAGCAAGCAGGACCCGCTCGCCTCCCTGCCCTCCAAGCCGAAGGGCGCTGAGTGGG
>JASJCB010000160.1 GCA_030066195.1 Acidobacteriota bacterium | reverse complement strand
CCTCAGATCATCTCCACAAGGGAAATCGACTTATGATCGGCGTCGGAGAACGATAAAATGTTGAACACAGAGGCTTTGGTCGATTTATCGGTTGTATTGCTTGTAAAGAACAAACTTTTGAATCACAAGCTGAAGCAGGGCATGAACACCCGACAGATACTCTTCTATGAGTCGTCGAGTTTGCCGGAGGCGACCTCCCTCTACAACCAATTCGACCCGAAGGTGTTGATTCTCGACGGCAGTTTTTTGTTACAGCAAGCCGATTTCCTGACAAGTCTCCATGCTTCGATGCCGGCGATTAAGGTCATCGTAGTGGGAAACAGGGGACGACTGGAGCCTTTAATCAAGACCGATTCAGTGATCGGCATCTTGGAAACGCCCTTTCTACCGGAGAACCTGCCGGCAAAGATTATCGCCGTTTTATACCCTGATCGATCGGAGGATTTAATTGCCGAAACTATATTCGGCGAGAGAAGGCTGATGCGCTTCCCCGTGAGCAAGGTTCGGTTAAGGGTATACCATCCCGTATATATGATGACCGACGTATTGGACCTGAGTTACATCGGCTTGAGGGCGAAAGCAGGGGAAGATATCGAATTGACCGTTAAGGAAGACCTCAAGCTGGAAATCATGACAAAGAAAGGTAATCTCAACTTGGAAGGTGCCATTTCCTGGGTCCAGGGAACTCAGTTCGGCGTCACGTTTTCCAACAAAAAACCGGCGGGTTTCCGTTCCATGATCAAAGCCTTGTCTCAACCTGCCTGAGCACGGGGAAAACCTTTTCGCGGCGACTTCCTGAATCAGTCCAGCAGATGCTGCAAACGCATCAGTCGCGCACGGCTCTCGGCCAGACCGCCTGGACGGCTGTAGTCTTGCCACAGGTTCTCGTGAGTTTGGATCAGGGGCGTCAGTGCGGCGCTCAGTGCCCGACGCTTCTCCGGGTCTACCGCAATCAGCGGTTGGTCCCGATCCACACTCAGCCAAAGCTCGGCCAGTTGAGCAAGCCGGTCAGACAAATCCGCGGCAAAGCGGAAGTAATCGGCCGTGCGGCTCCGTACGTCTTCCAATTGACCCTTCAGGCGGGAAAGCTCCTCACGCATGGCGGTCAGGGTCTCCCTATCCAGGCCGCGCAGGCGCTCGTGGTTCATGGTTTTGTCGGCAAAACGCAATAAATAGAACAAACAACTGCCGTTGGTGGGATGTTCCCTCTCCAAGCGGTAGAGATTACTTAAATCCCAAACCGTTTGCCCCAATGCCCGGGCGCGGTCGTTGAACACGTAGAGATCCAACAAGGCGGGAACATCCAAATCATCTGCCCGGTCTGCCGCATCTGTGCGCCAGGCGTATCCGGCGCCTACCGCGAACCCCGCGTACGCGACCGGCGGCGGTTGCAGGTATCCCCAATCCCCCCAATCCGTAATCAGGTACCCCGCGGCGCCGTGATTCCTACCGGCCGTGGCGGCGCGGGCCAGGTTGTCAACCATGTTCCGGCCGCGACCGGTGATGCTCTGCCAACTGCTGGTTCCGGGACAGACATAGAATGCGAGGCCCGATTGTGCGAACAGGCGGCCGTGTTCCGCAAAGGGATGATCGGCCTCATAACCCCACTCAAGCGGGATGATGTCCTTGGGCAGCTCGGCGATCAACTCCGGGTGATGGATGATAATGTCGCCCCAGAACATCATGCGCTTGCCCCGTTGCGCCAACAAGGCGTGCACCTTCTTGACAAACTCCAGGTAAACGCGCGTTTTGCCCAGAACCTCGCAACGTTCCCTGCTGCGGCCCATGCCCAGGTCGAAGGTTTCATCCATACCCACGTTGACCGTGTTGCTTTGCACGCACGGCAGCAGTTCATCGTACAACCCGGCCAGCAGCTTCAACGTACCGGGGTCCTCCGGGCACAGGCTGAAGGGCTCCTTCTCCGGTGCGAAAGGATGTTCTACGCCCTCGGGCACCTCCGCCAGCGATCGGTAGGGCGCATGCACCAACCAACGATGGAAATGGCCGAAACTGTTCTGGTTGGCCACCAGTTCTATATGGCGTTCAATACAGTAGACGTCCAGCTCTTTTAACTGGTCATGGGTGATGGGATCGCAGCCGCGCCAGACGATATTGTGGTTGCGGTAGGCGAAGGTGTGCTCGGTGTACAGTTGCAGTTGGTTCAACTTCAGCGAGGCGAAGAGGTCGATCCAGGCAAACAGTGTGTCCATGGTCGGCACTCGGGTCCTGCTGATGTCCAACATGACGCCGCGATGTTCGAAATCGGGGGTGTCGATCACTTCAAGACAGCCCACCCGGTCCTCTCCCGCAAAGCGGTGCAGCCGAATCCACTGGATGAGGGTATGGGTTCCATAGCACCAACCAACGGTATCGGCAGCCGTTATGGTGACCGCGTCAGTCTGAATGGAAAGCCGGTAGGCGCCGGTTTTACCCGGAACCTCGGCACGGTGACAGGTTAATACCGGCGCGTCGGTCCCATCCATGCCGGCCCCGATTGCCTCCAACTCCCGGTTCAAAGCGGCTAGGGCGGGTTTGCCGGGCGAATGATCGCCGGCATAGTGGAGCCCGTCGGCCAGGGAACAGAAACCCGCTCTCACTTCGGCCTGCTTGGGGACAGGTAGTAATCTATCCGGGGCGGGCTCGATCAATCAGTCCCCCGGGTTCTAGCTACATGGGCGTCCAACTCTTCCAGTTCGGCCTCGAAAGCGCCGGAAAGGATGGGGTAACGCGCCCAGGTTTTGGGGTCCAGGTTACGGTCATCCAGATGGAAGGCCGGTGCATAGCGCTCGCGTTTCCACTGGGAGAAGGCGAACAAGCGACAGAAGCGCCGGGTCCAGTGGTAGATGCGTTCGCGGCCGTACTTCTTGGCCATCATGCCGCACACGGTCTCGAAGGCATCGAGCGGTTTCCGGCGTTGGGCAATCAGCGCCGCTTCCAAACCGTCCAAGACCTCGTAGGGCATCAGGTCGTCCTCGTCCTTTTGCGAACGTTCGGGCGGCCGTAATTCGGCAGTGGGCTCCTGGTTGTTGACATAGGCCAACTCGGGAATAGCGCCGATAAAGGCCAGGCCGCATTTCTCCATGATCACCAGCCAATGACGGAGGAAAGATTTCTCCACGCCGGCAATGGGCGCCAGTCCGCCGCAGGTATCCCCGTCCATGGTGGCGTAACCCACGGCTACCTCAGACCGGTTACTGGTAGACAACAACAGGCTGCCGGAAATATTGGCCAGCATCCAGACACCGGGACCGCGGGTGCGGGCCTGTATATTTTGCAGGGCAATATCGTCGCGCTCCCAGGTCAGCTCACGGCCCAGCGCATTCGAAACGGTTTGTTTATAGCCCTCCACCAGTTCATCCACATCGAATTCCAAGTGCCTGGCTCCCAGCGCCTCGGCCAGTTTCGCGGCGGCGCGTCGGGTGACCTCGCCGGAATTGCGCGTACCCTGGTAGACGGTGGTCAGCAGTTGATTGGTCAGGGCGCGGGCATCATTGCCGGTCAGGTCCAGGCCTTTGAAATAGGCCAGCTTGTCCGTGCGCGTCTCATAATCCAGTTCATCGAGGATGCGTTTGGCGGTGATATAGACCAACACGGCCACCGAGCTGCTGTCCACGCCGCCGGAGAGCGACAGAGTGAACCCACGCGAGCGGCTCTTGCGCATATAGTCGAACAAAGCCAGGCTTGCGGCCATGGCCAATTCTTCCTCGGGTTCGGGCTTTTTGCGGTAGCGATTGGGCTGGATGGGCGGCAGGTCGTCGGGCGCCGCGGTCAGGTCCAGTTTGACCGAGGCTACATTGTGGCCGGGCTCGTAGGTAATGTCGTGGGGCAGCAGCAGGTAATCGTCCATATACAAGCGGTTGCTGCGGTTGGTGATCAGGCCGTTTTCGGCAATCAGCAGTTCGCCGTCGTAAATGGCGCGGCCGGATTCGCAGCCTACCAGGTTGGCGTAGGCGTAGTTCAGTTTGAAACGACGGGAGGAGTCGGCCACCAGGTTCTCGCGAATATCGGCCTTGCCCAGACTGAAGTGACTGGCCGAGGTATTGAAGATCCATTGGGCTTCCTGAACCAGGCGACAGGGTCTGTGTTCGGGCGCTACCCAGGCGTCCTCGCAAATTTCCAGCGAGAAATTGAGTCCCGCCGCGTTGTAGATGTAGGTACCCAGCGGAACCAGCTCACCGTCTATCGTCACATTGCGCTGCAAGCCGGAGGGCCATGGCCGGAACCACCTGGGTTCGTAGTGAATACCTTCACGGGCAAGATGAGTTTTGGCAAAGATGCCGCGAATACGTCCGGCGTTCAATACGGCAACCGCGTTATAGGTATCGCCCTCGAAGCGAAAGGGCAGGCCCACCAGCAGAATCTCATGAGCAACCTCCCGCGCCAACTCCGAAACCAGATTCAGGGCGCGGTCGGCCGTATCCGGGTGCAGGAATCCGTCCTCACAACCGTAGCCCGAGACCACCAACTCCGGGAAACAAAGCAGTTGAATGCCCAAGGCGCGGGCATCGCCCAGGCAAGCGCGAATGCGCGCCATATTACTCTTCCAATCCAGGGGTGTTTGGTTCAAACCGGCAAGACCGATTCGCAACGACCGTTCCATGGCATTCCTCCGCACAGATACGTGTCCCCCCGACACTACTGTGTACGTTCGAGGGCTCAGCGGGTCTTCATCAATTCTTGCATCACATGATCGACCGCCCGGAATTTTAACAGCATCTTGCGCTCGGTCATATCCAGGAAGCCCCGATTGTTGACATTTCCCGTAAGAATCTTCTGACGCTCGGGGTCCGACTCCTCACCGAAGAACATGATGGGTTTGCTGCCCAGAGTGCCGCAGAACTTGCGCATGAAGGACGCCTTGCCCGGATTTTTGCTGTCCAGGTAGATCAACACAAGCAGCGGGCCGGAACTCAGCGAGTCGCGAATATTGGCGATGTTATCGTCGCAGGTAATGATTTCGAACTTGCGGCCCAGGCAATGGTACCAGAAATCCTGATCGGCCTCGCGAGGACCGATGACCAGGATGCTGTTGTTCTTGGGCGCGACGGCGACCGGCGCGGCGACCCCGGGCGCAACGGTTTCCACGGTTGTCGGCGAGGGGTCATCGTCGGCTTCCTCTTCCAGCCGACTGTGCCGGAAGATCCACTCGTTGTAACGTTCCTGTGCCTGTTTGCGCAGCTTGATGATATGCACGCCGGCGCGGAACTCGCGGCCGACTGGTTCGATATGACGAATCTCCGCCTCGAAGCTCAGCTTCAGTCCTTCACCGAGGGTGGCCTCGGCATGAATGCGGTGGCCTACTTCCAAGCGGTGCTTTTCGGGCATTTCCTCCAACATGAAGGCCATGCCGTTGGGCGAGGCATTCTGTACGCTACCGTGGCAGAATTCGAAATTGGACGTGTGGAAGGTCAGGTTGGAGCCCTTGGGGATGTTGTGGATGCGTTTTACATTGCGCTTCTCGTCGGTGGTCAGCTCTTGGGGTATGGAGAACCGCAGGGCCCGAATATTGTGAATGGTGGCCAGGCCGCTCAAACGGGTCTTGCCCTTGTAGAGCTTGTGCCGCAGGGGAAAGTAAAGCGAGAGGTCGCGATTGCGCAAAAGGCGGACTTCGTCCAACCCCGTGAGCGTGTTGTCCAGTAGGAGACTCTTTTCGGTCAGTTCCAGGAAGCGCGCCTCGAACTCGAAGGAACGCGTGACGATTCGGGCCAGGATGCGCTTGTTGCAGGAGGTGCGCAACACCTGCAAGGCGTCGTCCCCAGCTAGGGAATCGGGTTTCTTCCTGGAAATAATCGACAAGCGGGCCTCCACCCTCGCAATGAGTTACGCCTATTGTAACCGTTTTCCCCCGGTTGACAAAGCATCGGAAACTAACGAACTTCGCTACCACTGTTAATCGAAATTCACTGTCAGGTTTCGGAACCTTGGCTATCTATCGTTGGGATACGCGGTCAAAAAATGATGCCTGTTAAAAGTGAGGCAGTCGAAAAAAAACAGATTCGGGCTTGTGGAATACTCACAAAACCCTTATGTTGTGAATTAGTTAGCCGATAGGTTTGTATATGCTCCGGCTCCAACGCCTCCACGGCGGCTTTTTTCGATGCCGGATACGCTGTCGGTTCGCATCACCTCGTCATTGATCACTGATTACCGCTACCTCGTTCGCGGGAGAACGGCCGTGTTTTCCAACCTCTTTACGCCCAAGATAGAAAAAGACCTGAAAGCCCTTGCGGCGAAAGGTCCCGAGCTGGAACTGCGCTACACGGGCGGTGAGTCGATTTCGGTTTCCAAGATCCTGAAGATCTACCGCAACACCATCCAAATCATCGGTTTCTTCGGTAAGCTGAAACAGAAGGATCTGGAAATCACCATGCTGGCCACCGGCATCAGTTTTCAAACCCAGGTAACCCGTGTGGGCAACGACCAGTTGGGCAATCCGGTATTCTTCTGTTCCATGCCGGAAAGAATCAAACCCAGGCCCAAGCCACTGCAAAAATACCGTATCAATATGAAAGGAAAGGCCAAGCTTCTGGTCACGACCAAACAGGGCGAACGTAGCGTCGTGTTACCCGTTTATGAAATCAGCGAGTTGGGCATCACCCTGGCCAATGATTCCAAGATCGGTATCAAGATCGGGACCAAATTCTTCCAGGGTATGGTTACCATCGGCGAAGGTCAATCTCACCTGTGCGACATGCAAGTAGCCAATGTCCGCCCGGTAAAAAAAGATACCCCGGAATTATTGGTTTGCGCTTTTTCAAGAGAGCCGCGCGCCATCGGCGAGATGCTGTCGGTAGCCAAAGGCCTGGCGCCGAAACCCAAGCCCCCGACAAAAAAGTAGCGTGAACAAGGCCGGGCGTGGAACGACCGTGGTCGGAACAGTGACATCTGAATTCATCCGAGCGTGCTTACCGGCAGAGCCCGGTTTTGTTCGCGCCGGACCCAAATGACCGCCCGAAAAAATTACCCTTCTTCCGAAGGCAATACCCGGGGAACTCAGGGAGCGAACCCCTTCGTATAGATTTCTGAGTCTTGCGAAGCACTTCATGAATCTAGTAGTCGGCGACCGGCCGTCGTCGAGCCGATGTGTTAATATAGGCCACATAAGGATGCGGCTTTCAATGCTACGTGAACACAAACAAAAAATCACCTGCTTTTCCATGCCGGGGTCTTGAGACTGTCATGATCGTCACTCTTACCTTGTTGTTGCTGATCGGCGGTTGCCTCCTATCCCGGCTGCTGTTTCGCGATTTCGCTACTCCGCCCGGTATCTACATTTTCGTCTGGAGCGTCACCGTTCTCCTGCTACAACTGAATCTGGTCGATTATCACGCGGTGCACAGCGCCTGGTGGGCGGTCCTCCTGTCCGGCGTGTGTTTCCTCGCCGGTTCCGTCGCGGGCATATGCTGGGGCCTGCCTTTTCCCAAACCGCGACCCGAACCGAACCTGGACTCCGAAAAACTCCGCCGCATCATGCCCTTGCTGTTCATCCTCGGACTCATCGGTTTCGGCCTGCAACTGGCCCACCTCCAGCGCACGGTCGGCCTGGCCACCTTCATTATCGACCCGCCCCTGGCCAGGAAGCTTCATAGTCATTTATTTGCTTGGGGTTACCTGAATCTGTTGAACATGGTCAATTACGTGATCGCCGTGCTCTACCTGATAACGGCCCGAAAACGGCGTCTCCTGCCCTTGCTGATGACAGCGACCGCGATCGCATCCGCCCTGATGACCACCGACCGCACCCGGCTGTACTTCATGATCTTCTGGGGTTTCTTTCTTTGGATCTACACAACGGGCGGGTTCCGCATGAGTCTGCGCAAGAACCTGCGTTCAGCTGTCCTGGCTCTGACCCTGCTCGTCTTCTTCATGCTCTTCGCATCCCATTTTCAACGTCAGTACGGGCCCAAATACCCTCAGTACCTCAGCTTCCCCCCGGAAACCGCCTACCTGGCCGATCCCTATATCTATCTCACCGGCAACATACCCGCGTTGCAAGCCCTGCTCGATGACGATATCGAACATACCGACGGCCGTTTCAGCTTCGCGCCGCTCACCAACCTGTTGAGCCGCTTTCTGCCCGTCGAACCGGTTCCCCTACAGGGCAAACTATACTTCGTACCCGTGGAACTGAACACCTACAGTTACTTGCAACAGTTCTATGTGGACTGGGGCTGGCCGGGTATGGTCGCGGGCCCCTTTTTCTGCGGGCTGCTCGCCGGTCTGTGCTATGCCTATATGCGCCGCCGGCCCGGATTTCTCAGCCTGTACCTGGCTTCATTGGCCGCCTGGTGCTGCCTGATCAGCGTGTTCGTGAACTTCTTTACCCAGGAGGCGACCTGGTTCTTCGTGGCGGTGGGCTTGCTGCTCCATCCCCTACTTCAGGTTCCGCGCATGGAACCGCAGCCAGGGGAAGGGTGTATCGTTCCGACGCAACAGGCGAACACGTAGCCGATTGATCGGGGATTGGGGCCGATACAGCAGGTCCGGCTTGAAACTGAGCATCACACGGCGGTCGTGGTGGAAGTAGTTTCGGGCCATTTCCGGCACGCCCAGTTGTCGATAATACGCGCGGCTGCGCTCACGGGCCGCTTCCAGTTCCCCCGGTTCGTAGAAGGGGCTGTCAATAATATGAACCTGGCCTTCGGGCGTCAACAATTCGGCCAGGCGTTGAAATAAGGGTGCCGGATCAGGGAAATATTGCACGGAACAGGCCAGATAGATGATGTCGAAGGTCTCACTCAAATCATCCGCGAAGATATCGCCGTAGCAGAAGCGAGGACGGGGAAAAAGCCGGGCGGCCTGCTCCAATTCGGTCACATTCATATCCAGTCCGGTGACGCTTGTCCCGGGCAGAGCCTCGGCGATTCGGTGCGCCGTCCAGCCGTTGCCGCACCCCAAGTCCAGAATGCGTGAATCTCCGAAACCCTTCAGAAAGCGAATGAACCGCGCTGTACTCGCCGCGCGCATGCGCCACTCGCCGAAATGAGGATGCGTCTTCGGCACGTCGGGCAGTCGGCGAACCAGGTCATCGGGATGAACCCGCCCTTCCAACTCTCTTACCCGCATGTACAGCTCTGCCGATTTTCGGTAGGGAGCGGGATCGGACAGGTAGTGAACCGGCATGACTTTAAAATCGGGGCTAAATGGTGATATGCGGCATGGAGCGGACGATGCGCTCGCCCAGCAGCTTCAGCGCGGTTAGGAACTGACCGGTAGCCTCGGTGATGGGCTGTTCATCGTCGAACAAACCCGCTGCTTCCTCGGCAGCCAGCTTCACGTAGGAACCTACCGAATCGATGTTGCTTTCACGCTTGATGTGTTCCAGCAGCTTCTCTTCTTCACCCACGTGCACCCACAGCGACTGCGTTTCGGGATCGCCGTAGACGACGATGTTCATATGCGCCTTGTCGCGAATCTCCAACAACAACTCGCCGCTGTCCGGGCTGACCAGGTTGGAGGAAATGACCGAATAGTGGTCGTGATCGTTCCAAATGGCCATCTCCAAGTCACCCAGGCCGCTGAGCGCCTTGACGATCTGTTCCAACTCGCCCTTGGGGTACAGGGTGCCGTGGCCTTCCGGGCAGATCCAACAGTGAAAGACCTTGTAGCTTTTGTGTTTCAATTCGGCCTGACATTCCGGGCAGTGACGTGTGCGCATGGCGACCTCCTGTCTCAAAGTCCATTATCCGATATGGTTTCCATTTAAGAAACCGGAAAATGAAGGGTGGTTTCCTTTAAGGTCGCATCGCTTGTTTCCCTTGCACCCTTACGGTTATCTTTCTCGTAAAAAAAGGTTATGATGAAGCACATGGGGTCGAGCATACCAAGGAGTATCCTCATGTCAATTGTTACGCTGCTGAACCGGGTCCGCGATGCCAGGGATCATCCCCACCCTTTTCGGGATCGGGAGGCCGCGGTCTGCCGGTGTTACCTGATCGGGCTTGCGATGCAGGCTTATGCCGACGGCCGGCTGGACAAGGAAGAAGAGAACCTGCTGATGGAGTTGGCTCGCGCCCTGGGGCTCTCTCGCGAGCAGGCGCACGATATCCTTGCCGAGGGTCGCAACGCCGACGAGGAGACGGTGATCCGCATTCGCGATACTCTCATCGATTCCCGGTTCAAGTACTACTTTATTTTAGACCTCCAGATCATGGCCCACCAGGACAGCCAACTCCATCCCAAGGAGGAACTGGCTCTGGATCGCTTCCGCGAGTTGCTGGAGATCGGCGAGGAAGACACCGCCTTCCTGGTGCAACTGGCCGATATGGTGATGGAAGACAATCCGGAAGCGCGAGAGCGCTGGGCACACGATTTTTTTGCCAAAAAGAAGTGCCGCAACAATCTGGAGCCTGACGACTTTGCACATTATCTACAAGAGTGATTGGGGACATTCTATATGAAGCGGTCGAGCTTGATACAATTGGTTCTGGGAATCATCCTGGTTCTCGCGGGCGTTTTCTACATGGGTTATGTGTTTTTAAGCCTGGACCCGCAAAGCAGCGACATTACCAAGGTCAGCGCCATAGCCCTGGCCCCTGTTGCCGCGGGCGTCATCTTGATCAACATCTCCTTTATACGATGGGGCAAAAGGCCGGACGAACCGGAACAAGAACCTGGAAGCGATTGATTTTCAACGCCGGATTGCCCACAATGGGTACAACGTTTGCTTTGGAGCGCTTCTATGTTGATCGATCTGCGCCAGAGTTATGAATCTCCCGTCCTGTCCAATGCTTTTCACGTATGGGTAGATATCAGCGCGCCCATCGAGATGATCTTCCGCTATCTGACTCAGGCCGACGAACTGAGCAGCTGGTGGGCCTCTAAATGCACCACGGAGCCCAAACCGGGCGGTCGCATCCACTATATCTGGGACGGCGAAATCATACGCACCGGCGACGCCCTCTTCCGCCAATTCGAGCCGCCGAGCAAGGTGGTCATCGAATGGACCCACGGCGACGGTCAACCCATCGCCCGTGACGGCAGCGACCAACGCGGCTTGCTCTGGCCGCCGCTCAACATCTTCGAACTGGCCATGATCGACGCCAACCGAACCCGCCTGCACCTGCACGACCTGGGCGTTCTGGACGGTGAAGCCTACGAGCCGCTGCGCAAGGCCACGGGCGAGGGCTGGCGCGAGAGCATGGCCCGACTGAAAAGAGTGGTCGAAGCGCGGCATTCCCAGGAATTGGCGCGCCGCATGCGCCGCCGCGACAAAAACGTCAAGGCCGACCGCTCCCTGGAATAAACCCTATGCAACACACGGCGGGGCTGTCAGCTCGCGGAGTCACTTTAACGATTTAAACGACAGCCGACAGCAGTTGCGCCAAACCGTAACCGCTGATTGCGCCCACGATGACATCGGTGGGGTAGTGCAGGCCCAAAACGGGGCGGGAAAGCGCGACCAGAAAGGTGAAGGGGATCAAAACCCAACCGGTAGCGGGATAAGCACTGACGATAATGGTGGTGAAACAAACCGCGTGCAGGGTATGACCGGAGGGAAAGCTGAATTTGTCCAGCGGCGCGGTGCCTGCCACGATGTCCTGATGGGCGGCGCAGGGACGGATGCGGTGGGTCCACTCTTTGATCGCCCGGTACATGCCCAAACCCAGGGCGCCTCCGGCGATCATTTGCAGGGAAACCAGGGCCCCTTCCATGCCGAAGAGGAGCGGCAAGGCGACCATCCAGGCATACCAGAAAACCCCGTCACCCAGACGGCTGACGGCGGCGAAGAAAGAGCGAACAACGGCCGGACGACGGCAGGACTTGTTGATCACCCGGCACAGGTTCAGGTCGATGCTGTTAACCGCATCGATCCACGTAACTTTGGCCGCCACGGATTTCATGGTGTACCTCCCCCGAACTGAGGCAATATGTGCCGTTAGAGACCCGACACACTACCCATTTTCGGATTGTAGGTCTTGCCTGTCAGGTCTTGGTGAGGCAGAAAACACGTTACGGTTAGGAGGCAAAATACCGTAACGGGCTCATTTTCAATCCGCGAGAAAGTAGCCGGATAACCCTGTCTGAGATAACAGATTGGCGTAATTGATACCGTGATAGCGGCCGGTGGGATGGTAACGACCGTCCAAACTCCCCAACAGAATAACGCGCTCCCGGTCTTCTTGTTGCAGTAATTTGGACAGCTTGCCCACGCCGCAGTGGACCTCGGTATTGGGGAAGGATTCGATCAGGTCTTGGAAGGCGGCCTGCATCTCTTCGTCGATCCAGCCGCGCATGGCTTCCTTGACCGAATCCAGACGGAACCAGTCGGCAAAACGCATGATTTCATTGGCCACCAGGCCATGCTCGCAGTACATCAGCCGAACCTTGTGGTTCAGGCGTTGCGCCTCCGTCAACAGTCGTCGCATCCAGGGCGCCTGGAACCGTTTTCCTTCCACGGGCAAACAGAAGTAATCGATAGCCCGAGGAGGAGCACTGCCTACAAAAAGCCGGGCGTGCCGGGTGTCGCGAACAGGCGGCTTGCGATGGACAGGAGCCAGGACCACGTCCAGATGAATGCCCTCGGGGGGCTCCTTCAAAAGCTTGAACGGGGAGTGTTGTTTGGGTTTGGTACCGCCCCACCAGATGCCGTCACCGGGTCCGGCCAGACCGGCGTCCACCAGAAAATCCAGCACTGCCGGGATTTCCCCGGCGCGTTCAGGGGTTTCCAACTCAACCCTTATATTCACGTCATTACCTCTGCCCGTCGTCTTTTTCGAGACTACCACAGCCCGGCTGTAACGAGCAATCCCGGAACCGTAACCTTATTGCCCGGACAAGGGCTGTCACGCCCGGGAACCATATTTAAGGAGTAGGGTGGGCCGGACTCACCCCAACACATGATCGCAGGGTTGCCGGCTTTTCCATAATAATCGCCGCGTAATGCGATCCAAGGAGATTGTCTTATGAGTCGAACCCTGAGCTTCGACCTGGCGGGTACGCAATTCAAGGCCCGCGTTCAGAAGGTAGACCGCAAGAAGGTTTACGGCCGGGTCGATCGCATGGTCGTCGACGCCGAGGGGCGCCCCTGTTACGCGGGCTCCCTTTCCGCGGACGGCATGCACCTGTTCGGCAAAGGCTGCTTTGAAACGGGTTACCTGGACGGCGACGGGCATTGGTTGGAGCGCAACCGATTGCGGGCCGTCGATGAAACGGGTCTACCGCTGGAAAAACAGCCCTCGTCCTTCCGGCAACTCATTCAACTGAACCGAATCGTGACTATCGATACCTACCTGCAATACACGGTCAAGGCCGTCTACCAGTTGGAGGTTCCGGCTGAAATGACCGTTCAAATAGGCGCCGCCGACGGCTTCTACAGTTTTCCCTATAACTATACGGCAAGTTACCACCCCGATCAGGGTTTCCTGATTGCCGGGGGCGCCCACGTCTTCCTGGTGGTGGGCGAGGAGAGCGGTTACCGATATATAGAACCCGACCAGGTAGATACGCCGGAAGAGATTGGTGAAGAAGATAACGACGAACTGGATTTCGGCATGTTTTAAGGAGTGGACGCTATGAAACAAATCCATATTACCGACAGCCGCATGCGGAACACCCGCGTGCAATTGACGGTCGGTAAACGGCCCGCCCGGGTCCGACCCGTCGATCCGCAAAACCGGCCCGCGACCCCCGTTCGTCTGGTCAAAGGCACTCCGGTCACCGATTATGCCGCTCTTTCCGACCGAATGGACCCGGAGGAATTGGCCCAAGCCCTGATCGAGAGTTCCCCCGAGATCGATTTCGAACTCTTCGGCAAACGCGTGCGCGAGACCAGTCGCGTCTACCTGAACGTAAACAACAAGCCGGGTGAGGGCATCAGCCGGCGCGAGCGGGTCTACGACGCCCAAGACCGGCTGTTGGAAGAACGCGAACCGCGCGACCGGGAAGCGAATATCGATACGGCGGTTGCCTTGAAATGGGGCAAACTGTTCCCCAAGGACAAAATCGTCCGCAAGATGGTCTTCACGGCGGACTACCAGCTCACCCACGGCGACGGCCTGACCTACGATTTTCTTTACAACATCGCGGCGGAACTCCAGGAAAAAAACGCCCTGATGATGCTGGGCGCGGGCCCGGGGGGAACCGAACCGCTGGTCTTTACCAGGAACGGCACTCCTTACCGGGCCTTTCTGGAGGGTCGCGTGAAGGACGACGCCTACCTGTTGGTGGTGCACCTGACCAACCTGGAACTGAAACCGGCCGCCGCGTGAAGGAGCAAGGCATGAATAGGTATGATCAGAAGAAAATGGAAAAACATCCCGCCGGTTTCTACCTCGGCGTCGACGCCCTGACCGATACCGACCTGCTACAGGCCGCGCAACACTATAAGCGCGCGAGGGCATCGCGTTACCGTCTGCTGAAACCCGATGACCTGGGTCAGTTGGGCGTCGAGGAGGTCTTCGCCTCGGTGAAGCAGGACGGCCAACTACACTTTCTCTACAAGAACGGCGACTGTTGCTTCCTGTTCAATCCCAAGGGCCGCGTCATCTCGGGCCTGCCTTTGTTGGAGGAAGCAAAACAAGTGCTCCGGGACCACGACGGCGCGTTACTGGCGGGCGAATTGTACTGCCCGAACCAGAGCGGTCGTTCGAGGGTCTACGATGTAACCGCCGCTCTCGGTCGCGACGGCGCGGACCAGGCTTCGAAGCTCAAATTCGGCGTATTCGACATCCTTCAACTGGGAGGCGAGCGTTATATCCGCCCCTCCTACGCCAGTCTCATCGCCCGGCTGGATGAACACCTGCCCGCGGACGGCGCATTCCACCGCATCCCCTTCAAGAAACTACCGAGCGCCGAATTGCCGGCGCTGTTCGGCGAACAGGTGCAGGACGGTGGTCACGAGGGGTTGGTCTGCTATTCCGACGCCACGCACCGCGTCTACAAAATCAAACCCAAGCACCATGTTGACGCGGTCATTATCGGCTACACGCAACGGCCGGAGGACACCGGCGCGGTGCGGGTTCTGTTGACGGCGCTCATGCGACCCGACGGCAGTTTCCAAACCTTCGCCAAGGTGGGCACGGGATTCGACGAGATGCAACGCCGCGAGCTGTTCCGCATGTTGGCTCCGCTGAAGGTAGGCTCCAACTACCACGATACCGACCGCGGTCGCGGCCTGTTCACCATGGTCCGACCACGGCACGTCATCGAGGTCGCCTTCCACGACGTGTTGACCGAAAGCAACTCGGGCAAACCGCAAATGAAACCCGTGTTGCGCCTGGAGGAGCGGGGCTGGCGAGCCGCGGCGCCGGAACGTTTCGTAAGCGTGCTCTTCCCTGTCTTCGCGGGTCTGCGCCCGGACAAAGCGGTCAATCCCACCGATCTCCGCCTCACCCAGGTCGCGGAATTCGTCGATTTGGACAATCTGGAAGCCCCGAGCAAGGCAGTTGTCTATGCACCCGGCGAAGTCCAAAAGCTGGAGGTATTTGTCAAGCAGACCAAGGGCCTGACAGCGGTGCGGAAGCTGGTCTATTGGAAAACCAACAAAGACCAGGTGGATGCGGATTATCCGCCCTATGTCTTCTGCTACGTGGACTACAGCCCCAACCGCGCCCAACCGCTGAGGCGAACGGTACGCGGCGCCCCCGACCGGGAAGCGGCCGAAGCTTTCTTCGCCCGATTCAAGGCAAGCGAAATCAAAAGAGGCTATCAATTGCAAGTTTAAAGTGATGAGTTGATTGTCGCCCCTTTTGAGGGCACCCTTCGTTTCTACCTTCCTCCCCTGACGCCCGATGCAACGGTCGTATTCTCGGGTCCTCGCCCTGATCCTTACTTCGCAGGGCGGCGGGCCGGCGGCCTTTCGCGGTTTCAAACAGGCCGAACGGGATCAAGACCCCAAACAGTGAGCCCTGAGCGGGGCTACTCGCGATGACCCATCGACCTACCTTGTAACTTGCAACTTGTACGCTTGAATGGATTGGTGGTAAAGTTCTCAAGCAAACGGAGACCAGGGTAGTTCATGAAGTACAAGCGCAAGCGGCCGATCAAGATTATTTTCCCCAGTACCATCACCACCTTCTCCATGATTTTCGGCTACCTGGCGATCATCGTGGCAACCACCTCGGAAAACTATACCCGGGCGGGTTATCTGGTGATGTTCTCCATCATCATGGACGGGCTGGACGGCAAAGTGGCGCGCATTACCAATACCGCCAGTGATTTCGGCATTCAATACGATTCGCTGTCGGACCTGGTGGCCTTCGGTGTGGCTCCGGCGGTTATCTACTACATGTTCTTTCTACACGGGCAGGTTACCGATCAGGTCTACTACCTGCTGCCCATGATGTACCTGGTGTGCGGGGCCATTCGCCTGGCCCGGTTCAATGTCACCGCTTCCATTTACGGCAAGAACTTCTTTCAGGGGCTGCCCATTCCCGCCGCGGCTTTCATGAGCGTCAGCCTGCCGATCTTTTTCGTCTGGGCGAGGGATTATGCGCCTTTTCAATCCTGGGGTTGGGATACCTACCTTACCAAAGAGAATATCTTCCAGGCCTCTATCTTCGTGACCATCATGCTCAGCCTGTCCATGATCTCTACCGTTCGTTTCGACACGCCGGTCAATTTCTGGTTTCGGAAGTACCGTTTCAAGCCGTTGAATTACCTCATAGTTGTCGCTTTTTTCAGCCTCTGGCCGCTGATTGGGTTTCCCGTTTTCTGCCTGTCCATGTGCCTCTATTACCTGACGGTGATGTACGGTCGCATTCTCGTGCACAAGGTGCGCAAGCACCACGAGGAACCCCACCCTGACGACCAGGATGAGCCCGCGGTTCTACCTTCCTAATTCCGTTCTCTTCAATCTTGGCGCGCCTTGTGGCATAATAGCGCGTTGCGACGCCAAGGGCGTCTATTGGGGAGAGGATACACACATGACTGATTGGATGGTGGGTCAACGTTGTGCCAGTCTCGGCGAGCTATCCCTGGGCCTTGGCATCATCAAAAAAGTCGGGTTGCGGGATCTATTGGTGATTTTCCCCGCCAGTGAGACGGAGCGCACTTATGCGCGTGACAAAGTGCCCTTGAAGCGTGTTATTTTCGGGCCCGGTGAGTACGTGCGCGATAATCACGGCAACCGCTTCATGGTTAAAGATGTCAAAGAGCAGAACGGCCTGTTGTTCTACCTGGGCGAGACCGAGTTGTTGCCCGAGACGGAGTTGGATCACACGATCGTTTACAACAAGCCGCACGAAAAGTTATTGGCCGGTTTCATCAACAAGCCCAAAGCCTTCAGCCTACGCGCCATGGCTTGGGATTTGCGGCACCGCACGCTTTCTTCCGAATGCCGCGGTTTGTTGGGCGCCCGAATCGAGCTGATCCCGCACCAGTTGTATATCGCGCGCATGGTCACCTCGCGCCGTCACCCGCGCGTGCTGCTCTCCGACGAGGTCGGTTTGGGGAAAACCATCGAGGCCGCCCTGATCTTTCACCGTTTGTTTATTGCCGGTGAGGTCAGCCGCGTGCTCTGCCTGGTGCCGGGGACCCTGGTTACCCAATGGTTGACCGAGTTCTACCGCAAGTTCAACGTGTTGTTCAGCATCATGTCCCCCCAACACGCCGAGCAACTTCAAAAGACCCATCCCGAAATGAACCCCTACATGGCCCATCAATGTGTCCTGCAGGACATCGACGCCCTGGTCAAGGAAGAAGAACTGGCCGAGCAGATTGTCGATGCCGACTGGGACCTGGTGATTGTGGATGAGGCCCATCACCTCTACTGGTCGAAGGAAGGTTGTGCGCCGCAGTACAATCTCGTCGAAGCCTTGTCCCATGTTTGCGGCGGGCTTTTGTTGTTGACCGCCACGCCGCGCCAGTTGGGGATGGAGAGCCACTTCGGCCGTCTGAAGTTGTTGGACCCCGAACGCTTCGATTCCTTCGAAAAGTTCATGGCCGAGAGTGATCGCTACACGCGCCTGGCCGACATTACCGATCGGGTTCTGGCCGGCAAGGGGACAGGCATCGATCAGGAAATCGCCGAGCTTTTCCCCGGTGACAGGGATCTGCTGGAACTGGCGCCCAAAGATGAAAACTACACGCTTCAGTGCGGCCAAACTTTTATTCGCGCCCTCATCGATCGGCACGGTACGGGTCGCATGGTCTATCGCAATCACCGCAAGGTGCTCTCAGGCTTCCCCAAACGCATCATTTCGCCGATCGAGCTGGTTTCCAATGACGCCTACAGCGAGTTTGTCCGCTTCGGCCTGGAAAACATGCGTGACGACGAGGACGGCCAACGCCTGCTGGCCGGCGCGCCCTCCTTCCCCGTGAAGGCAGATGAAAGCAGCGCCAAGGACATCAAGAAGATGTTGCAGCGCGCCTGGCGTGAAGACCCGCGCCTTCAGTGGCTGGTGCCCTTCATCCGCCAAAACCCCGAAGACAAATTCCTGCTGATCTGTTCCCGGAAATCAGTGGTCCTGGCTTTACAGGAGTGGTTCGGCCTGACCAAGGACCTGGAAGTCGCGGTTTTCCACGAAGAGCTGAACCTGATCGAACGCGATCGCCAGGCGGCTTATTTCTCCAAGGCCGGCGGCGCCCAGATTTTGCTGTGTTCCGAGATCGGAAGCGAGGGCCGTAATTTCCAGTTCGCCCACAAGCTGATCCTGTTCGACCTGCCCCTCAACCCCGCCCTGTTGGAACAGCGCATCGGCCGCTTGGACCGCATCGGCCAACACAGCGATATCGAAATCTACATCCCCTACCCCGAAAACAGCCCCATGGAATGCCTGTACAACTGGTACCAGAAAGGTTTGGATGCTTTCGAGAATCACCTGTTGGAAGGCGAGTTCATCTACGAACACCTGAAAGAGCGTATCTTCACCGTCTTCGACGCCGTGGACGATCCCACCTTGCTGGGTCCCTTTATCGAGGAGAGCAAGAAGTTCACCGCCGATTTGCGCGCCAAGGTGGAGCAGGGCCGGGACCGCCTGCTGGAATTGCATTCCTTCAACAAGGAAGAAGCCGGCGACCTGGTGGAAATGATCGAGGAAATGGACGACGACCTGGAACTGAAGCATTTCATGGACGAGGTCTTCGAGGTCTTCGGTATCGCGGTAGAGGAACAGAACGAGTTGGAAACCCAGATCGTCATTCCTACCGCCCAGATGCCGGTCGAGTCCTTCCCGGCACTGCCCGAGGAAGGTTTGGAGGTCACCTACAACCGCGAGGTGGCGGTGAACCGGGAGGAACTGGCGTTCCTGAGCTACGATCACCCCATGGTTTCCGGCGCGATCGACCTGTTGCTGAGCCTGGATCGCGGCGTCACCAGCTTCGCGCTGTGGAAAGGTGCTCCCGAGGCCGGTATGCTGCTGGAATGCAACTTCATCCTGGAATGCCAGGGCGGTGAAGAAGCCAGATTGTCGCGGTTCCTGCCGCCGACGCCCATCCGGATCGGCATCGACAACAACCGCAAGCCTCGGCCCGACTTGATCGAAGCCCTGGCCCTGGTCGAACTGGAGAAGGGACCCAAATCCAAGCTGCACAAGATGCGCGACGCCCTGACCCAAATCGTGGAATCACTGCTGGGAGTTGCCGAGGCCCAAGCCGAGAAAACGGCCGATGAAATCGTGGGCGAAGCTGAGCAGGAGGCGATGTACGCCCTGAAGGAAGAGTACGACCGCCTGAAAGCCCTGCGCGCCATCAACCCCAGCATCCGCGAGGACGAACTGGACTACATCGAGGAAACGCTGAACATCATCCTGGACTACCTGGGCGCCAGCCAGGTGCGCCTGGACGCGGTTCGCCTGATCTTGATGGTGCCTTGATCCACAAGCGGAGTTGTTTTTTACTCACCCGGTCAGAGAGGGTTTTCATCGTTTCGGCACAAAACAATCCGATTTTTCGATTTGACAATCAAATACAGCTTATTCAGAGTATTTTGATATGCTGAGCCTGGATTTACTGCCTGATTCGTTGATCCTCGCCGCCGAGAGTCGAGAAATCTCGACTGATTTCTCGATACAGAAAGTCAGGCAGCAAAGAATCAGTCCTCTTCTTTCCGCACCGAAAGTTCAGGGTCAAAGAATCATTTTTCATTCTTTGCTCCTGGCTTTTCCGGGTCAAGGACCTACAACTGATTTCTTTCACATTACTTTTAGGGGAGCAAAGAATCAGTTCTCATTCTTTACTCCTGACTTTTCCGGGTCGAGGAATGAGGACTGATTCTTTGCTCCTGACTTTTCCGGGTCAAGGAATCAGGATTAATTCTTTGCTCCCCGATTTACAAGAACAACGAATGACAACTGGAAACGCTAACGCGCCCGTCTTGACAGGATATCCTGGCGCCCGGGCGGCGATTGTGGTACTTAAGAAAATACGGCCTTGATCACCACTTGGAGGTTACCCATGTCCGAGCAAGTTACCATGGCTAAAGAAGCCTATGAAAAGTTGATGAACCGTGTCCAGGAATTGGAAGAACGCCTGGAGAAAGTAGAGAGCGAAGAAAAAGAAGAGGAAGGATCCAAGAAGGACGAGAACGAGTGGATGGGCTCGATGAACGAGCAAACCGAACGCGCGTTCAAAGAAACCACCCGGTTCGTCAAGGGTATGGTCGACGCGACCGTGGAAGCCATGAACGAAACGGCCCACGCCATGGGCGATATCAACGAGGAAACCACCCGTGACAGTATGAACGATGTGCCGGGCAGCATTATCAACATGATGCGTCGCGCGGTAGACATCCAGAAGAAAGCCCTCGACAAATTCGAAAACAGTTACAAAAAGCAAGAAGACTGAATGATTCGAATCTTTCGATATCGGAGATAGCCGCGTTTCGTTACAAGACGATCCCCGCAATGGGCCGTTCGGGGCGCTGAGCGCGGTCATTCAACGCTACCGTCGGTTACGAGATACCGGGCAGCACGCCCCGGAAAGGCGGCAAAGGGCAGAACGTCTCGCCACGGCCTACCTGGCTAGAATAGAACAACGCTGCCACCTCGAAGAGGACCCACAGCGCGGTGTATAACAAGGAGCATACACAAATAATACACATTTAAACCAAATTTTTTCAGGCTATTAACCACAAAAGCTCTCAGCCGCCTTGACTTTTACGTATCGGTGTATTATCTTAGTTATACAGCGATGCGGAAGACAACCCATCGCGCCACGAGACTTGGCCCGGAACGTCGTTTCGTGGTTAAATTCCTCTTTACCCAGGCCCCAACCGTTCCGGGCCGCACCCTTTCTATTACGAGGAAAACGTGACCAAGCAACTTACCGATTATCTGGGGCATTATCACATGGCGCCGAGAATGGTGGTCAGCATCAGCGCGGACGGCGACCAACTGATGGGTCAACTCCGCGGCAGACCGCTGCTCCCGCTGCAACACGACGGAGAAGACACTTTCTCCGTACCCAAGAGCGAGATGGTTCCCGTCGACCTGAAACTACACTTCGGCCGCAATGAGCAAGGCGCCGTGGACCACTTGATCATCAACCAAAACGGCCAGGACGCACGCGGTGAAAAACTTCATACGGACGCCGGCTTGCTGTCGGGCGCCTTGGAATCCCTGCAAGGGGACTGGCTGGGCAGCGTCGGCTTCCCGGGCCGTAAAATGCGCATCGGCATGTCCTTCTTCGCCAACGGCGACGGCAGCCTGGGTGCGTATATCAGCAGCCCGGACCAACACGTCAGCTATATCCCGGTCACTCGGGCAGAATACGCCGACGGCTCCCTTACCGTACAAAGCGAAGAGGTCGGCGCCGTCTACGAGGGCGCCGTGAAAGAAAAAAAGGGCCGAATCGTTTCCATCAAGGGAAAATGGAATCAAAAGGATCAATCGATCACACTTAAATTGACTCCCGTTTCGGCCTGAATGGGAAAACGCATCTAACGCACATCAGTCGAAACCACCAACCCACCCCCGCTTAAGGGGGCGCCGGCGGATCGTTTTGGGAAAAAACCCGCACCGATCGGCGTGTACCATCAGGAGCTGTTGCATGGATGTTGCCTTGAGCCTGGATCGAGTCACCAAAAAGTTCGGTGACTACACGGCGGTCAATGCCGTCTCCGCGGCCATTCCGCGCGGTTGCATCTACGGATTCCTGGGGCCGAACGGCGCCGGAAAAACCACTACCATTCGCATGATCATGAGCATACTCTACCCGGACGCCGGCGAAATTCAGGTGCTGGGTTCCCCCAATTCCGAGTCCATGAAGAACCGCCTGGGTTACCTGCCCGAGGAAAAGGGTCTGTATAAAAAGATGAAAGTGGGCGATCTGGTCACCTATTTCGGACAGCTGAAAGGCCTGTCGGGGCGAGACGCGCGGAAACGCGGACGCGAACTGCTGGAGCGCTGGAACCTGGGCGAATGGATAGACAAGAAATGCGATGCACTCTCCAAGGGCATGGGCCAGAAGGTGCAAATCATATCCACCCTGATTCACGACCCCGAGTTGGTCATTCTGGACGAACCCTTTTCCGGCCTGGACCCGGTCAACGTGGAAGTGGTCCGAGATGTCGTCCTGCAAATGAAACGCGACGGCAAGACGGTGATTTTCTCAACTCACGTCATGTCCCAAGCCGAACAGATGTGCGATTACATCATGCTGATCAACGACGGCAACAAAATCCTGGACGGCCCCATGGCCGAGGTGCGCGGCAGCGCGGGCGGTTCGGTCATCATCGAATACGAGGGCGACGGTACCCTCTTCGACCGCTTGCCCGGTGTGACGCGCGTCAACGACGCCGGCAAAGAGGTAGAGCTTACCCTGGTCGAGGGCACCGATCCCCAGGACATTCTGGCGCGCCTGATCGGCAAGATATCCATCCGCCGCTTCGACATGCGCGCGCCTTCGCTTCACGAAATATTTATTCGCGCCGTAGGAGGTGTGCCTCATGGGTAAGATTTTTCTGGTTGCCAAACGCGAGTATTTGGAAAATGTGCGCACCAAGGGCTTTTGGATCGGCATCATGCTGGTTCCCATTCTCTACACGGGCATGTTCCTGGGGCCCGCCTGGATCGAAAAGTCGAAACCGGCCAAGAAGTTCGCCGTGATCGACCAGTCCGGTTGGCTGTTGGAGAAGGTAGAGGAACGCATGCTGGTGGAAGACCTCTCGCGTATCTTCCTGGAAGTCGGCGAGGCCCACCGTGAGGACCGGCCCATGCCGGGGCTGCCCGATTACCTGGCTTCCCTGGGCAAATCCTTCGCCGAGACCGACCCATACAAACTGAGCATGATGGCGGCGGCCACGGCCTTTCCGACCGAAGCGGGCGCGACCGCCGACCTGCCGGCGGAACTGAGCGAGAACCGCGGGGCCCTGTTGACCTGGTGGAAGAAACTATCACCCAAAGAGACCAAAACCCTGTTCAAGAGCACCACCCGCAATGATTTCGTCCTTTTGTCCAACCTGGACGCCGACCCCGAGAAGCTGAACAACATGGTCCTGACCGAGGAGTTGTTTGCCTACTTCGTCATCGGCGCCGATCCGGTTACGGACAGCCAGGGTTGCAAGTACATCTCCACCAACCTGACCGATGACGACTTGCAGTCATGGTTCGGACGCTACACCACCGCGGTGGTCCGCGATCAACGCCTGCAAAAGGAAAATATCGACGCGAGCGTGGCGGGCTGGATTCAGTCGCCGCTGAGCTTCGAGGGCCGCAAGCTCTCGGCAAGCGGTGAGGAGAGGGAGGTCAGCCTGCAGGACAAGGTTCGCCAATGGGCTCCGGCCGCGTTTGTCTACCTGCTCTGGATCTCGGTCTTTACCATTTCCAATATGCTGATGACCAACACCATCGAGGAGAAGTCCAACCGCCTGATCGAGGTCCTGCTTTCGTCCATGTCGCCCATCCAACTGATGGCGGGCAAGATGACGGGTATCGCCTGGACCGGCCTGACCATGGTGGGCACCTGGATCTTGTGCGTGATCGCGGGGACGGCCTTTCTGCCGGGGATGCTGGGGCTTACCCTGCCGTTCGACATGGGCGCCATCCTGAGCGACCCGGCCTTCACGCTGTCGTTCGGCATCTATTTCGTGCTGGGCTACCTGCTCTACGGTTCCATCCTGGTCGGCCTGGGTTCGGTCTTCAACAGCCTGAAGGAAGCTCAATCCTTGATGGGCCCGGTCATGATGTTGCTGTTCATCCCGCTCATCCTCATGGTGCCCATCAGCCAGGACCCTAACGGCCTGCTGGCCAAGATCTGTTCGTATATTCCGCCGCTGACGCCGTTTACCATGATGAACCGGGCGGCGGCCCCGCCCACCACGCTGGAATACATCGCAACCTCGGTGCTGCTGTTGGCCTCGGTGCTCTTTTCGTTATGGGCCTCGGCCAAGATCTTCCGCATCGGTATCCTGCTGACGGGCAAACCGCCCAAAATACGCGAGATGGTCCGTTGGATCAAGGCCCCGGTCGGCCTTGCCCCGGAACATAAAGAAGCATAAACCCAAAGCCGCGGCGACAACGCCGCGGCTTTTCAATTCAACCGGGTTCCTCGTCCCGTCAGGTTCTTGTCATCGTTTTATTGGAAAAAGCAAATGTCAATCATTGTGCCGTATCTTCCAATCCTTGATCTTCTGTTCTAATCTATTTAAGGGCCATCTGGCCATCATGAGTTGATCCTCTTTTAGACTGAAGTTGACAAGATAGGCCCATTGGTCACGAATTACAAAAACCATTAGTGCACAGGTGCTTGGGATGATTGTATCTTCTTTTCCGTTTCGTGTAAAAAACCGATGAGATACGTATCCCTCCGGTTTGAGATAACCAACCACTAATCGATCCAGCCTCCAGAGCAAATGAAAAGCAGCAGGAATCCTTTCTGGAATGGTACGGTTCGGGCTTATCCGTTCATAGGACTCTCTCATCGAGGGGGGCACCAGCTGCATTTCCAGCCCGAGATCAAGAGTACCTGTTTGTTGCATGGTTATCATATTCCAAACAGAAATGGTGGTTTCTCCACGTCTCCTTACAAAAAGCGTTCGTGCCTCCCGATCCAAACAAGCCTGGCCTTTATCATCGAAAAAGCCGGACATCCCTGGCTTTTCACGTTCCCAAGAACACAGTGAATCTCCCTGTTTCAATTCCGGATCGAAAAACATGATTCCGGCATCGGGTCGACCCAGGGCGGGCTCAAAATCGAAAACCAGCCAACCTTGTGGAACACGACGCATCTCCAGACCAAAGGGTGCTCCCTGTAAGTGGGGTACAGAGTATGAGGCAAGATACTTGCCTTTAAGATCGAAAACCACGGTTTTCCGAGACATGTGAACATAAAGTTGGTTGTCATATATTTGCAAGGTCATTGGCCCCGATTGGTTGAGTTCACCGGGCCCCTGGCCAATACCTCCAAAGGCTCCATCCTGACGACCCAGGTAATCGAATACCAGTATTTTCCGATCCATATAACTGACTAAATAAATTTTTGATTCAGTATATGCAATACAACCAGGAGGGAGTGGTGTATAGACGGGCAAAAATCTTTCCCATTCTGTTTCGAAGGAAAAAATCCCGAACAATAATAAGGAGATCATCGTATCTCTATTTTTCTAACGTTCTTGAGTTCGTCTCATACAGAGATCATATTCGAACCTGGCATTGTCAAGCATGCCCCTGAGATTATTATAGAAAATAGTTTCTCTCTCTCTTCTTTCTTGATCCCAATCGGCGCCGTTAAGAACCATGAGCGTGCCTTGTAATCTGACCGCATTTTCTGCTGATTGAACAGAATCATACTCCTCGGAGCAATACCAGGCATAACTTGTGCCGATAGCAACGACCATCAGAAACATTATTAATGCTTTTTTCATTGAAGTCTCCCAATTGAGATTCTGAAAACCCGAGAAGTATAAACTAACCCGTGTGAAATAGTCAACAGCTATTCCCGGACAGGTCAAACCATTGATAGGGTGATAGAGAAGGCTGTATTGAAAACGGTTCCGTAGACTCTTAAGGTCAACTCAAGGCTGAAACATGAAAGTGGCTAAAGCGCCGAAGACATGGCGGGGAAGAGTCTCTGACAATTTTCCCTGGACAAACAACGTATGCTGTATTAAATTAGTAATACGGCTTGGGGTCTGGCCGTAACATCTCTTCGGGGGGCGCATGAGCCATCTCTTTCAGATCATCCCGACGTCCGGGGTGCCCATTTACCGCCAGATCATTGACCAGGTTCGCCGGATGGTTGTCGGCGGTCATTTGACGCCCGGTGAGGAGCTTCCTTCCGTACGCAACCTGGCCCTGCAACTGGAAGTCAATCCCATGACCATCTCCAAGGCCTACAGCCTTCTGGAGGCCGAAGGAATACTGTTGCGTCGCCGTGGACGCGGGATGCAGGTAGCGCCCAGGCCGCGCAAGTCACGCACCCTGGAGGAACGCATGGAGCACTTCGAACCCGCCGTGAAACAGTTCATCACCCAGGCCAAACAGTTGGAAATGCCCTATCAAACCGTAATCGACACCCTACAGCATATGTGGGAGGATTCATGACCTTGAACACCGACATGCCGCTCAGCCTGCGAAGCATTACCAAACGCTTCGGCGATAAAATCGTGCTGGACGGGTTGGACCTCCAACTGGAAGAAGGCAGCGTGCTGGGCCTGCTGGGTCGCAACGGCGCCGGCAAGTCCACCATGATCAAGTGCGCCCTGGGCCTGCTGGCGCCTGACGACGGCAAGGCCGAGATCTTCGGCGTCAATGCCTGGGACCTGGACGGTAAAACCAAACACCGCATCGGCTACGTGCCGCAGGTGCTCAGCGGTTTTTCCTGGATGCGCGTTCGCGATATGGTTGACTACACGGGTTCCTTCTACCAATCCTGGCGGCCGGACAAGGTAGCCGCCCTTTTGGATGAATGGGACCTGGACCCCAAAGACCGTCTGGGTCAATTATCGGAAGGCGAACGGCAGCGTTTAGCCATCATCCTGGCCATGGGTCACGATCCGAGCCTGTTGGTGTTCGACGAACCCGTGGCGGGTTTGGACCCGGCCGCGCGCCGCCGCTTCCTGAAACAGTTGCTGGAACTGAATACGGGGGAAGGGAAAACGGTGCTCTTTTCCACCCACATCACGTCCGATATCGAACGCGTCGCCGCCGAGGTGGCGCTGATGAAAGACGGCCGCATTCACTATCGCGGCGACCTGGATATGCTGAAGGAGCGCGTCCGGCGGGTCTACCTGACCGCCGACAATGATTTACCGCAACCCCTCCTCCTGTCCGGCGTCCTTCATCAGGAAGTTCAAGATAACCGCGCCATGCTGACCGTGGACGGCCCCGACGACGCCGCGCTGCAAGCTTTCGCAACATCCCTGAACGCCAGGCTGAGAATTGAATCCATGAACCTGGAAGATATCTTCCTGGAACTGAACCGCTGAGGTTTCCCGCATGAGTTACCGGCAAATCTACAAAGGCTATCTGCGACAAATCTGGTGTGTGCGGATCTTCAATGTGGCCGCGTTGCTCTTTTATGCCTTTGCGGTTGCCTTCGGCTATTTGGATGCGATCGCGAATTTGAAACGCCAGGGCATGATTGTCGCTTTGATGGTGCTCAACGGAAACCTGTTCCTGGGTTTTGCCATGGGCTTTCACCTGCGTTGCCTGACCGAGGGCACCATGGCCTCAATGATCCCGGATTTCCGCAAGAAACACTTGCTTGCCATGCTCAGCATTGCCTTGCCCTTCGTATTGGTCCCGCCCGTGCTGATCACTCTGAGCGGCCTGGATCACGGGGGCTTGGGTTTTATCCTCTTCCCGCCGTTGGTATTTACGCTATGGTGTTCCTACCGCTTCGGCTTCGCCTTGACCATTGTCCCCATCATGTCAAGCATTTTGGCCGTGTACTCTATCGAGTCCTGGCTGGCGCCGTTTTCCCGGGTACTCGATTTATGGGTTGCCTGCGGGCTCAACCTGATCGCGGTCTTGGGCTGTTGGTTGTTCGTTCGCAAGATGCGCCACGAGCGGGAAGGCGAAAAGGCAATCGTTATCGCCGGCGAAACCATGGCCAAAATGCCCGGCGGTTGGCGTTGGGGCCAAATAACCCCGTTTGCGCGCATGATGCTGCAGCCCACCTTGGACCGCTTTCGGAATTCGCATGCCCGCACCACCTGGGAGATGGCCGACCGGTTGGAGTTGGGCCTGGCTTCGCCGGCCTTCCGCGCGGGTACGTTGCCGATCATCTTTGTCTTGATCAACCTGATGGTGATCGGCATGCACTACGTCATGGGCGTGGCGCAAAAGCTTCAAGAGGTCGGTCAGATGGATGTCTATGCCCACATTGCCTACCTGACCTGCGGTATCTCCGCGAGTATGGACCTGCTGCAGAACCGCCCGAGTTTGCAAATTTCCTGGCTGCACGCGGCGACGGCAAACAGAGCCCAATGGGTCAAAGCCGTCCACCTGGCCTATCTGCGGGTCATGGTTCGTCTTTTCCTGTGGACCAACCTGTGGCTGCTGGTTATTCATCTCTTTCTGCCGCTGTTCACATTGCAATCTTTTTTCACGTCCCTTCTTTTCGGCGGCGTCTTCCTGGGCCTGTTCACGGCAATCGCGGTGAGTTTGATGGGCCGCCTGAAAAAGCGCGGCGGTATTGAATGGATCTTCGGTTTGTTCGGCATCACCGTGGTTTACATCGTCTTCATGGTTTTCTACGTTTACCTGGTCAAATCGGAGCAATCGCTGATGCCGCTGTACCAAATCATCCTCGCCGCCATCCTGATCATTATCCTTATCATTCGAGCGGGTATGCGCGCCTGGATGCGTATGGACCTGGACCTCCCTCCAATCGACCCGGTACAATGAACGGCCTCGAGCCCATATTAAAACGACCGAAGCCTTCCGTTCCCAAGGATCGGCAGGCTTCGGTCGTTTTTTCGGGTGGGTGGGACCCGGGGTCAAGCACCGGCGGTTGCCGGCGTCGTCCCCGGGGGGCACCCCGTGTATATGGTTTTAGCGAGCGTGGATCTTGCCCACGTCGAATTCCATGCCCTGGCCGTGGCAGCTTGCGCAGCTTTCGCCGAAGGGCGAGATGTTGGTATAGGCGTGCGCCGCTGCTTCCAGGCTGTCGTGGCAAGATAGGCAGGCAGCCGACTGCGGCGGTAACGGCGAGAAGAAATCGTAGGGCGTGGGCGTATCCAGCACACCGGCCGACGGCAACAGGTAGCTGTCGTCGACATGGCACGCTTCGCAATTGCGCAGATCACCCGGGTAGACCACATGGCTGTAGTCGTGGATACTGCCCATGAAACCCACGACCGTGTAGCCGTTCTGCAGGTACTCACCCATGTGGAGACGGTGGATCATGAACTTGAAGTCCACCGATTCCGCCGGGAACATGTCTTCCGAACGGAAGGGCGCATCGTTGGACGCCGGATTGTGACAGGTTACGCAGTAGTCCACGTTCTGGCGGAAGGTGCCGTGGGCGCGCAAGTCGCCGTGGCAGCTCTCGCATTTTTCCTGCATCACGATCATACGGCGCACCGAGGGATCGATATCGGTGACCGCGAAAGGGAAGACCGGAACATTAGCGCTTTCGCGAACGGTGAAGGCGTTGACCGTACCCGTGTTCAGTTCGAAGTTACGGAAGATCTCGGCGCCTGCCGTGTAACTGCCGGACGCGTCATCCGGGATGGTGTTTTCGAAGGTGTAGCTGTAACCGTCGCCGTCAGCCGCCGCGCCCAGAGCGCTTTCGCTCATCAATACGCTGTAGTCGTCGTTGGGACCCGCGATGGTGATGTTGAAGCGGTTCAGCGTGCTCAGATCGACCATGTTACCCGCGTCGTCGGTCATGGTGAAAGACACCGTGGGGTTCTGACCCGGACCGCTGTCGGTAACGCCGGTGATGGTCATGTTGATGCCGGCGAACTGGCTCGAATTCAGCGGATCTTGGTGGGCGCCCCTGATAGATGCGTCGTACTCGAGTTCGCCTTGCGGGAAGTGGCAATTGGCGCACAGGTTGTCCGAGATCTGCGGCAGGTTGACGTGACCCTCGCCGGTGGCCCAGTTGACATTGTCGTGGCAACTGCCGCAGGAATCGCGGTCGGGCGCCGTCAGCCAGCGTTCGTGGTCCACCGCGCCCGCGGCGTCCGTGTGACAACTCTCGCAGTTGCTCACGGCTTGCGGGAAGATGACCTCAGAGTAGTCGTGTACGCTCTGGCGGAAGCCGATGATCTGGTAGGGCGTTCCGGCCTGCACCGAGGGCAGGTTCACGCCCATGTGGATCTTGTGGATCATCTCGGGCATGTCCACGCTGTTGCCGGTGTCAGGATCGATAACGCCGGTGGTGTGGCACATCACGCACAGTTCCATATCCGTGCGCCGCCCGCCGTGAAAGGCCAGGGGGTCGTGGCAGTTATTACAGGTTTCCGTGCGGACCACATCGCGCACCTGCATCACCTCGCTGCCGTCGGGCACGAAGTGATAAATCACGTTATCCACTTCCAGGTTGAGGTCGAACTCGCGCAGGTCCCGGCTGAAATAGCCGCCCACCGTGTGCGTGGCGGTGGGATCGTAATCCTCGGGGAATTGAGCCGCAAAGGTATAGGTATAGGTGCCCTGCTCGATCTCGGTAATCGTGCCGCCGCTGTCGGAGGACGCTTGTACGGCGGAATCACCGGTGATGGGACTGGTCTGCACCCGGTTGGTATAGGAAACGTACTGGGTGCCGTCACGCGGGATGGTCCCCAACACAAAGCTCGCGCTGATGGAACCCGGGGTGTAGTTACCCGCCCTGTCGAGAGGGCGCCCGGCCTCGTCGGTGACCGTAAAGGTTACCGTCAGTTGCGTACCGGACAATTCGTGACCCGTAATCGCGGCTTGCAGGCCGGGATAGATCAGCTCCAGCTTTTTGGTGGGGATGTAACTGCGCTTCCCCAGGCGGTCGGGTTTGTCACGGTCAAGGAATCCCGAACTCCCGGCCAGCAGAAGTCCAAACAGAACCAGCAATAAACCGGACCATTTTATATTTTTGATGGTATTCATATTCATCCTCCTAGGGTTTCCAGCTCAAGGAGAAGCTGTAGCGGTCGGCCTCGTAATCGGCCTCGGGAAGGTTGGTTTCCAGGTACTCGCGGAAGGCAGCTTCCACGGCGCCGCGAAGATTGTCGGTGATGGCAATAGAGGCACGGGCATGCCACCGGTTCAGTTCGTAATCCACGGCGCCCTCGTTGTCATAAGCCGTGTAACCGGCATTCAGTTCGAATTTCTTGACGGTCCAAAAGAACCCCAAATCCTGACTATCGCCGTCTTCCTTGTGGAAGGAGGTTTGGGGTTGGAAATAGGGATCGCGGTACAACAGGTTGCTTTCGAAATCGAAGACCCCGTAGCCCGCGTAGATGCTCAGGTTCTCGGAAACGGCCAGGGCCAGATCCAAACCCATGTCAAAGCTGTCGGTTTCCAGCATGATGCCGGAGGTGTCGTTTTCGGAATCGCGCCGGCTGGCGTTGCCGCTGACGGTCAGTTTTTCCATCAGGCGCGAGCGAATACGCAGGCGCGTGGTGGTGCGTTCCAGGTAATCGGTGCGCACCACGGCCCGGTCGGCATCGTCACTAAAATACTCCAACGAGATACGCGTGTCGTCCTTGCGCCAGGCGGCGCCCAGAACCAGGCGTTCGTTCTCGCGTTCGTAGGTTCCCTCATGGCCGCCGTCGGTTGACATCTGGGCGATGTCCTGGTCCAACGTGGTTTCCTCGTTCGCCTGGACCGCTTGGATCCAGAAGGTAAAGTTCTGTACGGCGGAGGTAGACAGTTGCACTGAAATCTCGTCGCCTTCTTTTTCCATATGGGTGTCGGCGTCGATCAGGCGTTCCACATCTCCCGGGTTGCCGCCGCCGAAGGTGACGCTGTCCAGGTAGAGCGTGGTCAAGAGGGCGTTGCCGTCCAGTTCGCGGTGATGCCTGGTGAAACCGAAGCTCAGTTCGAAGTCGGCGCTCAGATCCGCCTCCACGCGCAGGTTGCCGCGCCAGGACGGGGCCTCGGTGCGGGCGCGAGTGGACTGACTGCCGCCGTTGAAGAAACGACGCACGATGTAATCGGCCAGGCGTCCGCTGTAGGTCTCGCTGTCATCCGCCTCCAACTCGGCGTCGGCGTGGATGAAGTTGGCCAGCAATTCCACCTTGTCGGTCAAGCCGGCGCGCAGTACGGCGGTGGTCGTCGGCGTGTCGGCGTCGGTGTTGCGCACCGCGTTGAAATCGTCCAGCACGATGTCCTCGCCCAGGTAGGGCGCGGTGTTATTGCCCTGGCCGTCCAGCAGGCGGTTGTTTTCGGTGCCGTCGAAGCTGCGCCAACCCTGCATGATCTCGGCTTGAACCGTGTCCCCGTGGAACTCCAGACCCAGCCGAAACTCGGAATCGGTTTCGTCCAGGTCGCTGTCAAGCAGGAATTCGTCCACACCCAGCCGGTAGGTGGTGCGGCCGGGTCCGTCGTAATTGTTCCAACGGTAGCCGATCACGGGCCGCCACTTGCCGTCGGTCAGCAGCTTCAGTTCCGCGTCCAGCATTTGACGGGTGCGGTCGTAGGTGTGCTGCCCGGGAATGATGCCGTCTTCCAGGAAAGGATTGGCCAGGCCGGGTAAGGCGGAAAACTGCTCGAAGCGGCGGTAGTCCAAACGGAAGCGCCAGGAACCGACGCCGTTCGCCTTCAGGCTGAAGTTGCCGTGCGGATTGCCGCCGAATCCATGGGCAGTGATCTGCAACCGATCCAGGAAGCCGGGTTCTTCTTCCGAACCGATATGGATCAGCGACAGATTGCGCAGCAACATGCCGTCATCGGCGCGCAGCTGCGTATTGTACATATCCTCATTACCCGTGAGGTCTACCGTTTGAAACCCTATCTCAGCCCAGATCTTTGTATCCTGAGTAAAAGCCTGGCCGCCGATCAGGAGCGCGGCGCAGAACAAGGCGATTCTTTTCATGTCCGTCCTCCTACTTCAGCAACAGCGGCGACCGGGATGAGCCGTGAATCGCCGTATGACAGGTCGTGCATTCGCGGAAACGGGGCGAACGCAAGTTGTGGGATGAGCTGGGTTGGCTGCCCAACAGGCCGGAAGGCGAGGTGCTGTGGCATTCCAGGCAAAGTTGCGAGACATGCGCCCGGGTGAGTTGTTTGGGATTGCTTGAACCGTGCGCCTCGTGGCAGGAACCGCACGAACCGGTAACCCCGGTGACGTGCTCGAAGACAAACGGTCCCTTCTTTTCCGTGTGGCAGGAAACACAGGTTGCTTCTTCGCCGCGATGATCCAGGTAGCGTTTGTTGCCCTTGCCGCCGTGGGGATTGTGGCAGGATGAACACTGCATGGTGCCGTGACCCAGGTTGTGGTTGAAGGGCTTGCGCAACAGGTTGGCAATATCGGTGTGGCAGTCGGTGCACAGCTTCTTTTGCACCGAGGCCAGCAGGGGTTCCGGCGGGTTGGGGTCGCGGTGCATGGCGTGGCAGTCCTCGCAGAAGACATCTGCCGAGGCGTGTTGGTTCTTCTTGGGCCGAATCTCGTGGATGTCGGACTCGTGGCATTTCAGGCAGGCGGCCATGCCTTCCTTACCCACGGCCAGGCTGATATTGCCCACGTCGGCGTCTTCCAGGTGTTCCGCCGGATTGACATGGCAATCGACACAAGCCACCTTTTTGGAATGCCGGTGAGGTGTGTATTTGAGGACATCCTCGTACACCTCCTCGTGGCAGTCCAGGCACTCCGCGCTTGCCTCCACGGAATCGACCGCGGCCTCCTGGGCGTAGGCCCAAGAGACCGCAGGAATCAATAGAAAAAGAATGGTTTTCATGGCGGCCTCGCTTCCGAACCCGGCCCTATCGGGCATGGGATTTTTTCACGGAGAAGGCACGGTCGGGACCGTGGCAGGCCGCACACCCCTCACCGAAGGGAGCCGTGTTCACGAAGGCGTGAGCGGCTGCCTGTTGCGAATCGTGGCAGGACAAGCAGGCCGATGCTCCCGGCAGCATGGGTGTATACCAATCTCTGGGTGTTACCGTGGCGCGCGCCTCGTCCGGCGTCGGGAAGCTGTAGGTTCCCGGCAGGTGGCAGGCTTCGCAATTACTCAGGTCACCCGGGTAAAGCAGGTTGTTGTAGTTATGGACACTGGACCGGAACCCGTAAACGGTGAAATCGTTTTCCAGGTAGTGGCCCTTGTGTAGGCGGTGAATGAGGTATTTGAAATGAATGGACTCGGGCTCGCCGGCCTCGGGCGGGCGAACGGCCGCGTCGGTTCCCTCGGGCGTGTGGCACATAACGCACTCGTCGATATTGAAGCGCTGACTGCCGTGCAGGGTCAGGACGTCGTGACAGTTGTTGCAGCTGTCCTGGTTCACCACCTCGCGCCGACCGATCGGCGATAGATCGGTAACTGGAAAGTCCAACAGCGGGTTGAACGCCGCCTCGCGAACCGAGATATCTTCATCCTGAGCGTCCTTCACGGTGACGTTGCGGTAGATGTCGGCGCTGACGGACCAGGTGCCGGTTGCATCCTCGGGGATGGGCGTTTCGAAGGTGTAGGTGGCCGTATCACCGTCGAAAGCGGCTGTTTGGGCGTCTTCACGGAAATAGGTCGCGTATTCCTCGGCAGGACCCGCGATCAAAAAGCGCAGGCGATCCAGGTCGGCCGGCGGAATGACGCTGCCGTCATTATCAGTCAGACGGAAGGTCACGCTGGGGTTCTCGCCGGGCGCGGTGCCCGATGTGCTGAGGATTTCGGCGTTCAGGCCGGCCAGTTGCGTCGATTTGGTGGGTATGACGTGCGAACCCATGACCGAGGCGTCGAATTCTGCATCGCCCTCGGGCTGGTGGCAGTTGACGCATTGGCTGTCGTCGGTAGCAGGACCGGCCACGTGGCCTTCGCCGGTCTCCCAGTTGATGCCGTCGTGACAGGAGCCGCAGCCGTCGCGGCTGGGG
>JASJCB010000159.1 GCA_030066195.1 Acidobacteriota bacterium | reverse complement strand
TCATGCACTACACAACCCGCCATCGGGCCATGTGTTAACTCTCGCCTTCAGCCTTTAAAGGCGCGTATCCGATTCGCCCCTTGTTTCTCGAGTAAAGAACCCTGTCTCGATTCATACGAGAGGCAAGGGCGGCTCGGTAGTCATACCGGACACCCACGCTATTTTTTCATTTTCTTTTCAAGCTTTTTTAGTTGTCGGATCAAACCTTCTACCGTTTGGAACCGGTCTTCAGGGTTCACATACATGCATCTCAGTATGACCTCGGAAAGTTCAGATGGAATTCGAGGATCGATACTGTGCGGCGGAGTAGGCAATCCGTTTCCCGCAAACTTACGGCCCAGAGTGCTACGGGTGAAGGGTTCTTGCCGCGTGGTCACCATATAGAAAGTGGCGCCCAGGCCGTAGATATCGGTCTGGAAACCGGCCCGGTCGCCCTGAAAAAGCTCCGGCGCCATAAAGGACGGCGTACCCCAGAGTTGTTGGGTTTGGTTCAGGTCGGTGACCGCCTTTGCCAGGCCGAAGTCTAGAACCTTTAGCCGTCGGTCGCGAGTAATCATGATGTTGGACGGTTTGATGTCGCGATGGATGATGCCCGAGGAATGAGCATAACGCAACCCCTCGCAAACCTGCAACCAAATAGTGATAAGGTGTTTGCGCAGAACCGCGGGGTTCTTCTTGACATAGGTCTTGAGTGTGCTGCCCTGTAGGTACTCCATCACCATATAGAAGCAACCTTTTTCTTTTCCCATATCGTACAGGCTGACCAGATTGGGATGATTCAGTTTGGCGATGGACATGGCCTCCCGCTTGAAGAAAAGCACCACACGCGGCTCGTTATTCATCTCCGGGTGCAGCATCTTCAGAGCCACGAAGCGTTTCAGTTTTTTGTCCAGCGCCTTGTAAACATAACCCATGCCGCCGCGCCCCAGTTCCTTGATGACCTGATAGCGCTTTAGGGAGCCTTCCTCGGTAAGGTCGTATATGGTTTGTTCGTCAATGGTAAGCGTAATATCGTCGCTTCCTTTTCCCTGCACCACTTTCCCACCGACGGCAGTACCCCGCTTCCTCTTTTTCTTCGGTTTGGGAGGAGAAGCCGGCGTGTCCGCGACGGTCTGGTTGTTTTCGAGAATCGGTTTAACCGGTTCGGAGCCGACGTCGTTTTTCTTCTCGTTCTTCAATATAAATTCGCGGCCCAGTCGACCCGCAATGCGCCTTGCATGCCCGACGTATTCCTCGCTGTTGGGAATGAGGTTGGCCACGCGACTATAAAACTTGAAGGCCTTTTCCAAATTGCCCAGCTTTTCCTGAATACGAGCGAGGACAAACACCAGCGGCACGAGGACTCGTGTGGCCTTTTTGCCCTCCAGCAAACTGTGGGCGCAAGAAAGGGCTTCTTTCAGGCGATTCTGCTGATATAACAGGGTGAGCAGGTGAGCACATTCCGACGAGATGGTTTCGTCGTTGACCTGGACCTGGGAGAGGCAACGCACCGCGGACTCGGTTTCGTAAATCATCAGATAGCTGCGCGCCGCGGCGATCATATAACCGCCGCGTTCGTAATACATTGCCTGTTTATCCTGCAGGCCCATATGCGCGGAAAGTTGAGCGGCCTTATCGTAGTCTTCCATGACCTCGTAACAGTTAAGGGCCTGAAACTCTTCGCCGGCGGCCAGGAATAACTCGGCGGCCGTTTCGGGTTTACCGGCCAACAGATAACATCGCGCGGATTTGCCCGATATATTTGCCTTTTCGTATGCCTCGGCCGCATGAATGAAGTGTTTGCCCTTCTCGAACTCGCGTGCGGCATCCAGGTATTCGTCTCGCTGCAGGTGCAATTTGCCTTTTTCCACCTGAGCCAGTTCGTGGTGGCCGCTGTCCTTGAGTGCTTTGAACGAGGACTCGAAGGCGCCCGCGCGACCGTAGGCTTCGGCGGCCTCGTGAGGGCGCCCCGCTTTCTCATAAGCCTCTCCGGCCAATTTGTCCAGGCCGTGCCCGGCATACAACTCAGCAGCTTCCATGTAACGGCCGAGGCGAAACAGGCACTCGCCCCAGCGCCGAATCCACTCCAGCACCATTTGCCAATCGCCCAGGAATTCCTGGGGCTGCTTGTAGCGCTGATAGGCGTCGGCGGCTTCTTCCCAATGACCGCCGTAGAAGAAGGCGTCACCGGACCGGGTGTAATTACAACGCCTTAGATAATAGTCGCCGGCAACACCGAAGGCGCGGGCGGCTTCAACCTCGCGGTCCTTTTGCCGATATAGTTTGCCGGCTCGATAACTGTATTCATGACCCAGTTTTTCAAACAGCCTGGCCGCTTTGAGTAGTTTCCCCTTCTCCAGATGCCGTTCTGCCCTACGCTTGATGCGGTATTCCCTGGATGCCGGATCGAATTCAAAGGTGTGTGAGGGTCCCTTGGTGCGGGTCACGCCGGGAAGAGGAACGTGGCCCTCGCGCGGCAGTTTGATATGCGCAATCACCAGGACGGCGGTGATCATGACCATATAGAGGAAATTGAACATACTGACGGGCAGCATAACCAGCCCCGCCGGCGCAAACGACATCATCCAAAAGAGATAACGCAGGGACAAAGCCTGAGAAACACTGCTCTCCAGAAGGTAGGCAATGATTCCATGTAAGTTAAAGGGGATGAGCAGAGCGCCCAGAACCACGATGGTGCGCCGCAGCCATAAAGGGAGTACGATCCAAATTTTGGTGACTTCGCGGGTAAGGCTGCGCCCCAGGCCGACCACGTATTCCATCACGAATACGAAGATAATAAAGCCCAACAGATTCAGAACCACGGGCAACTGTCGAACCGCCCAGACAGAGAGGCTTTGCAGCGGCAGCGAATTGCCGACCCATCCCCCGGGTGGACGATATTGACCGACCAGGGCCAGCAGTGCGACCAGAAAAGATATGAGAAGAAAAAAGCGGCTGATAGATTTTAAGGTGTAACCCAAGATCATACTTCACCGGCAGGCGGCGGACCACCCGGGATAGGGAATGTGTAACCGGTTCCTATAATAAAGATATTCTACAATAGACATTGTTTAAATGATACAAGACACGTAATTTATCATGGATGCGGCAACATAATCAGGACGCCTGCCATCGCGCATAGGTGCCGGAGGGCAGGACCATCTGGCTGCCGGCTATCGGGACCACCATTTCACCGGGTTGAACGGCGCTGACCGGCAGATCGAAAACCTGGTGCAGCACGTTGGCCAGGCAGAGCGGACTGTAACCCGGAGTATGACAACTCAAAAGAATAAATTGCAACGGCTCCATAATCTTCCTCAACTGACGGAGGAAGGGCACCAGGTGATCTTCGATCTTCCAGCGCTGCCCGCGAGGTCCTCGTCCGAAGGTGGGTGGATCCAGGATCAATCCCTGGTAACGGTTGCCGCGTTTCACCTCGCGCTCAACATACTTGCTGACATCTTCTACAATCCAGCGAATGGACTTTTCACCCAGGTTGCTGAGCGCGGCATTCTCGCGAGCCCAGGAAACCACGCCCTTACTCGCGTCCACATGAGTAACCGACGCATCGCCGCGAGCGGCGGCCAGGGTGCTCCCGCCGGTATAACCGAAGAGATTGAGTACCCTCGGGGCCTCCAATCGCGCACATGCTTCGGTGATCCAGCGCCAGTTTTCAATTTGCTCCGGGAACAATCCTACATGCCCGAAATCGGTCAACTTGATCTTGAACTTAAAGCCGCCGTAGGCCAGGGTCCAATCCTCGGGTAGCTTTTCGGCGAATTCCCAGTGACCCCCGCCCGTTTTAGCACGGTGATGCACGGCGGCAACCCGCCCCCAATCGTTCCGGCTTCGACGCGTAGGCCAATGGGCCTGTGCCGCCTGCCGCACAACCCGGTGCGGACCGATTTGTTCCAGTTTCTTTTCATCGCCGGTATCCAGTAACCGGTAACTGTCTTGTGAGGTCATGCTTTACCCAACTCGTCTTGGAAGCCGAGGGCTTCCCGAACTTTCGGTCCCATAGCCTACCACAGGTCGCGATTGCTTCGATCCCGTCTCCCACTAAATAATCACCTGGATTGTTCGACGGAATGCTATGATGGCCTTCTTATGGAACGTTACGAGAACTGCGCAAGCTGTAACACGGCCGTCGATACCAGCCTGAAAGATGGTTGGAAGGTTTGTGATGATTGCGAACGCTTGTCCTGCAAAGACTGTCGAGGTTTATTTTGCCCGATTTGCAAACACGGCGACGGCTCGATCTTCGACAGCGGCAAATATCGACTGCTGAAGGACAAAGACTGAGTCTCGGTCAGTTCACTTTGACCGCAACCAGGGTGATATCATCTTGCCGCGGTTCCTTGCCGCACCACCTGCCCACACGATTCAACAGGTCATCGGTCAGTTCACGGGGCTTGTTATCGGGGGCCAGTTCCACTAAAGCCTTTTCGATACGACCGTGATCGAAAGACTGGTTTTCCGCGTTCATGGCCTCGTTCAAGCCATCCGTGTAGAAAAGCAGGCAATCATCGGTTTGTAGATCCACCATCTGTTCCTGGTAGGTCACATTGTCCATGGCGCCCAGGGGCAGGCGCATGCCTTCAACCGGCAGTCGCGTGACCTTGCCGTTTCGATACAACAAGGGAGCGGGTTGACCGGCGCAGGCGTAGCAGAGTTTCTTGCGCGCACCGTCAAGACAAATGAAGAGCATGGCCACAAAAGTTTTGCGATTGGTTTTGCGGTAGAGAGCGCTGTTCAGTCGCGTCAGGAAACGTGCCGGCGAGCCTTCCATCAGGGACTCGCCGTAAATCATACCGCTGGCCATGACCGCATTCATGGCGCCTTCCAGGGCTCGCGCGGATGCGTCGGCCACCACGATGCCCAGCCGGCCCTCATCGCGCGGCAGGTAGTCGAAGAAGTCGCCGCCGACCTCCTGGGCGGGCAGGCAGATCCCGTGGAGTTCCACGCCCGGATGCTCCGGTGATTGGGAGGGCATGAGTCCCATCTGCATATTGCGCGCGGCCAGCAGTTCATTTTGCACCCTGGCGCTTTCCAATTGGGAGCGAACCTTATAGCGGTTGCCCAGGTAACCCAAGCCAAGCACCAACAAGGAAAGTATAACGATCACGGAGGGACGCATCCAGAAGGGCGGAACCACAATGACATCGATGGAAGCAGTTTTGTCGCTCCAAACGCCGTCCGCATTACTGCCGCGCACCTCGAAAACATAATCACCGGGCGATAGGCGCGTAAAGGTAACCTCGTTTCGGTTTTCGAGGGGTATCCAATCCTCTTTCAGCCCTTTCAGGCGATAAGCATAGCGGTTGGCGGCCGGATCCGAGAAGTCCAGCGCCGCGAAGCTGAAGGCGAAACCCAGATGCCGATGCGACAATTCGATACGCTCACGGGCCGAAATGGGAATTTGCGGTTCGTCTTCCGAGAAGGTCTTGAAGCCGGTCAACATCACGGGCGGCTTGTAGTCGCTGACCGTCACGTCCTCGGGCCGGAAGATATTGAAGCCGTTCAAGCCCCCGAAGATAAACGAACCGTCCCAAGCGCGGGTAGCGCTGCCGGTATTGAACTCGTTACTTTGCAGGCCGTCGGAGGTGTCAAAAGCGCGTACGGCCTCGGTTCGCGGGTCGAAGCAAATCAAGCCGCGGTTCGTGCTCAGCCAGAGTCGTCCCGATTGATCTTCCAGAATGCCGTAGATGACGCTGTTGGGAAAGCCGTGGTCGCGATTGTAGACTCTGAAGCTCTCGGGTTGTTGATCGTCGCCCTCGTATTGCAAAAGGCACAAGCCGCCGTCGGTGCCGATCCAAAACCGGTCCTCGCTATCCTTGAAGAAGGAGCGAACACGGTTTCCGGCCAGGCTCGCGGAATAACCCTTGCGGTAGCGGAACACGCGGAAGGAATCCTTCGCCTCGTCGTAATAGGCCGCGCCGCCGCCCTGGGTACCCACCCAGACGCGGCCCAGGTGGTCCTCGCCTATGGCCAGGGTGCCGCCGGGCGGAAGCGAGGTCGCGTCGCCGCGCCTGTTGAACAGGCGTCGAATCTCGCGGCGGTCCGGGCTGACGATCATCAGTGTATTGTTCATACCGCCGATCCACAGGCGACCACGCCGGTCCTCGTACATGGTGCGCACCGTACTTGCCGAAAGCCGCAGCGGGCTGTCCCTGCTCGCATTGAAATGCGTAAAGCGGTCATTGACCGGATCATAGCGATCGACGCCGAAACCGCCTGTACCCATCCAAATCATGCCGTCACGATCGATCAGCAATTCATAGACAGAGTTGTGGATCAAGCTGTTGGGGTTCCCCGGTTCGTTGACGAAGCGAACGACTTTTTTCTTCTTGCGGTCGTAGGCATACACTCCGGCGCTTTGCGTGGAGACCCAAATCAGACCGTAGCGATCTTCCTGAATCGACCAGACGAAATCGATCAAGCCGCCGTCGTTGACCTTTTCGGCCAGGGTAACATGCTCGAACTTACGACGATCCGGCGCGAAGTAGTTGACGCCCCCGCCGCCGGTACCGAACCACATTGTGCCGGAGCGATCCTCGTGAATGGAGGCAATGTAGTTGTTACCCAGGCTGACGCCCTGACCCGTGCTGTGCCGGTAGGTAATGAAGCGGTTTTGATTGACGGGCAACAACATTAGACCGAATCCCGGGGTGCCCAGCCAAAGGTTACCGCGACTGTCGGCCGCCATGCATATAAATGCATTGTGCGGCGGTCGGGCGGGGTTCTCGGGATCGGCGGGTAACTTGTCCACTTCTACGGAACTGTCCTCATTAACGGTCAATTTGACAATCCCGAAACCACGCACCGCCACCCAGATTTTGCCGCGGTGACGGGTCATGCCGGTGATAAATACGTTGCCCTGCCAGTCGATGGGGATGGGCTTGAAATCACCGGTGCGCCGATCGAACAACATCAGTCGATATCCCGAGACGGCAACCAGCAGGCGATTTGCGTCGACCTCCAGGACAAAGCTCACAAAGGGAACGCCTTGCGGTGCGGACGGTCGATAAAGTTCGAAACGGTCGGCGCTTTTGTCGTAGCGATAGAGGCCCTGGTTCCCACCCACCCAAATGGTGCCGGAGCGATCGGCAAAAATGGGGCCGAGGGAGGTTTCGCCGATGCCTTGGTCCACACCGTAGGCACGAAAGATCTCGGTATCCAGGGCCATGCGGTGCAGCCCGCCGTTGAGCGTACCTACCCATAGGTAGCCGTCGCCGGCGCCGCTGATAGCGGTGATGTAACCGTCTGTCAGCTTGCCGGATAAGTCGGGTTCGGCACGAAAGATCTTGAAGCGGTAACCGTCATAGCGGTTCAAACCGTCCTGGGTGCCGAACCACATGAAGCCGCGTTCGTCCTGCCAACAAGCCAGACCCGTACTCTGCGACAGTCCTTCACCCACGGACAACCGCGTCAGATGCAGCGGGGGCTTGTCCGCTAACTGAATGGACGGGCGTCCGGCGTCCACAATACGAGCGGCGGCCGATAACGGCAAGCTGAAGAGTAGCAAAAGACCGGCTAAGCGGTTCCTGAGTCTCATAAAAATCCTATGGGCCCGATCCCCCTTTTTTATACGAGCGGAGACCGGCTTACGGCGGTACTATTTTTGCACATCACCCGGAGGACAGCGTCGGAAAAACCATCCCCGCATCTATAATAACGAGGACATGCAACCCGGGAGGTTCTATTGATAACATTATTACTGAGCGGCTTCCTGATGCAGGGCATCGATTTCTGGACCGAAAGCGCCTATCGGGTAAACTACGTAAACCTGGACGTGGTGGTTCTGGACAAAAGGGGCGAGCCGGTGCGGGACCTCACCCAGGACGATTTCGCCGTGAAAGACGGCCGCACGCAGGTCTACCCGAACCTGTTCCGCCGGTTGGACCTCGATGATCCCAAGGCCGCACCAAAGCGCGCCGTCACCATCATCATGGAATTGGACGCCGTCTCCCCGGCCGAAGCCGGCCAAATGTTCCAACAGTTGCAGCAGTTTTTGGAAAGCCGACCGGAGACCCTGCCCTTTCAATGCGACCTGGTGTCCTTGAGCGGCGGCTCGCTGACCGGCGGCTATGCCGAAAGCAGGTCCCGCGCGCTTACCGTCCTTGCGGCGTTTCGCGAATCCTGGTTTCGCCAAAATAAAGATAGAGGCAGGTTTGCCGGCAGCAAGTCCGCCACGCCGGCCGGCGCGACAACCGCTCGCAGAAGAACCTACAGCCTGCTGGGTCCGGCGCCGAACAATCTGCGCACGCTCGAGCGCGCCCTGCAAGCCGCGTCATCGGCGACCTACAACCGCTCCACGTTCATCAACGGGACGCTGAACGCCTTCATGGAAGAGATGCGGCAACGCAGCAACAACATCGTCAATCGGTTGGACAACCTCGCTCAAGCCAAGGCGGACGAGGCCGGCTTGAAGACCTTCATCTTCCTTTCCAACGGATTTGCCCTGACGGCGCCCGCCTCCGCCTATGCGATCGCCAACCGGGTCGGCAGCTTCAGCAGCGGTCGCGGCGTTCGCAAGGCGGGTGATGCCAATTACCGACCGGAGGGCAGAGGCTTCGACGGACAACGTCCCAACATGCCCGCCTACAGTATCCACCGCTTCGATCACAACTTCGAACGCTTGTTCAACCTGGCGGTCCGCAACCGCATCACCTTCCACGCGGTCAACCTGTCCCGCGACCCCACGGGTGATTTCGAACGGGAAATGGGTATCCCCCTCAACGAGATCTCAGTCAAATCGGGCGGCATCTACGCGGCGGGCGATCAGCCGGCGAAATACATCGAAGATGCGTTGGAGAAGTCCCGCTATATCTACCTCCTAGGCTACCGGGCTCCCTCCGCAAAACCGGGAAGATATCACAAAATCAAGGTCAAGTGCCGCGAACGCAAGACGGAACTCCTCCACAGGGACGGCTACTACGGGTCTTATTGAAGAAAACGATTCCAAGAATAGACGCGAAAGGTAAAATAAGCCTAGGAGGCGATTCCGTGGAAAAGTTCTTCAATACCGCCGGTCCGTGTGTACCGGGTGAACACTACATGGTTCCCCTTGCCTCACGGTGCAGCGATCTTCATGCCCTGGTCCATCGGAAACGCTACTTTGTGATACACGCGCCGCGCCAAACCGGGAAAACGACGCTTATCCAAGACTTTGTACGGCAGCTCAACCAATCGAGCCAATACCTGGCCGTTTACTGCTCGGTAGAACGCGCCCGTCATATACGCGATGCGGCAGAGGGTATCTCCGCGATTGTGAATGCCCTTAATGACGCCGTCAGGCGTAGTCCCCATACACCGGATATTCCCTTTGCCGAGACGCGTTACGAGGAATATTCCGGCGCCCTACAAAACAGCCTCACCGATTATTGCGCCGCCGTTGACAAACCCTTTGTCATTATGTTCGACGAGGTGGACAGCCTTTCCCACGACACTCTGCTGTCTTTCCTAAGCCAGCTTCGCAACGGTTATATCGAGCGTGGTTTATCGCCCTTCGTTCACTCGCTGGCATTGGTGGGCATGCGCAATGTTAGGGATTACAAGGTGAAGGTCAGGCCGGGAAGAGACACCCTGGGATCTTCCAGTCCGTTCAATGTGGTGACGGAGTCACTGAGTATCCGAAATTTCAACCGACAGGAACTCGGTGACCTTTACGGCCAACACACCGCCGCTACCGGACAGGCGTTCCCCGAGGAAGTGACCGATAAAATCTATGAAAAAACTCAAGGACAGCCCTGGCTGTGCAACGCCGTGGCCCGTGAAATCGTCGAGAAACTGACAAGCAACGACGCCAATGCCAAAATCACCCTTGCCTTGGCCGACCAAGCCGTCGAAAACATTACCCTACGCCGGGACACCCATATAGACAGCTTGCTGGAACGCCTGAAAGAACCGCGCGTTCGGCGCGTGGTTGAACCTGTCATATTGGGAGAACGCCTGGAATTGGATTTTACCGACGACGATACCGCCTACACTTTCGATCTGGGCCTGCTTTCCTTTCACGACGGCAATGTGAAGCCCGCTAATCCTATCTATGGTGAGGTAATCATGCGTATGCTCACCTTCAACTCCCAGCATCATCTGGACGAGTCCTGGAAAGGTCGGTTCATCGAAAGCGGTAGGATTCAAATGACCGCCTTGCTGAAAGCCTTCCAACAATTCTGGCGGGAGAACAGCGATATTTGGGTAGAAAAATACGACTATAAGGAAGCTGCGCCTCACCTGATCCTGCAAGCCTTTCTCCAGCGCATTGTCAACGGTGGCGGCAGCATCGATCGCGAGTATTCGGCCGGAAGGGGACGCATCGATTTGTGCATCACCTTGGGGAGGCACCGCTATCCCATGGAGTTGAAAATAGATCGAGGGCCGAAATCCATCGAAAAGGGAATCGAGCAATTGTCCGGCTATATTAACCGATTCGATGTTAAGGAAGGATGGCTGATCATCTTCCAAAAGAACCCGGAACTTTCCTGGGAACAAAAAATATTCTGGCGTCAAAAAGAGCATCAGGGCAACCGAATCCATTTGGTAGGCTGCTAACGGCAGGAATTGCGAAGACCTCAACTTTTTTCAAACACCGGTAATCCAAATTCCGGGCCCGGGCGTATTGATAAAGGTAGTAAATACGGCTCTATCCGATCCCAAATGAAAGGAGAACTTCATGCGTTTCATTTGCGCTCTTCCCACCATCCTGTTAATCGTCCCGTTTACCCTGTATGCTAACGATTCATGGCCGCGTTGGGGAGGGCCGAACGGTAACTTCCGCCTGACCGAAAACCGTATCGCAGACTCCTGGCCGGAAACCGGTCCCAAGGAACTGTGGCGTCGTGATATCGGCGGCGGGTACACGCATATCGTAGCGGAGGCCGGTACCTTGTATACCGCCTATAAAGTGGAAGGGCACGAGGTGATCACGGCCATTGCCGCCGCCGACGGGAAAACAGTCTGGGAATTCAAATACCCGACCGAGTTCACCGACGGGCAGGTTTTGCAGTTCGGCAAGGGACCCAATACACCCATGCTGTTGCACCGGGGTCACCTGTACATGATGTCTTTCGACTCCCAATTCCTCTGCCTGAACGCCGAAACCGGCAAGCCGGTCTGGCGCAAGCACCTCGCCGAAGAAATGGGCGCCAAGATCCTGCGGTTCGGCGCCGCCGCTGCGCCCGTGGTCTATCAAGACATGGTGATGGTCCTGCTGGGCGGCGACAATCACGGCGCGGTGGGCTTCGACCTGAAAACCGGTGAGGTAAAGTGGAAGTCCGAGATCATCCCCATCAACTACGCCGCCCCCGCCCTGCTCAAGGTCGGCGACGTCGAGCAAATGGTGGTAGCGGCCAAAGATGAAGCGGTCTCCTTCAACCTGGCCGACGGCAAGATCTTGTGGCGCGTCCCCCTGGTTAATCCCTCCTCCACCCATGCCGCCCAGCCCTTGTTCGACGGCAGGGACCGCCTGGTGCTGATGTCCCAGAAAGGCGCGGTTGCCCGTACCTATCGCCTGGCCCCGGACGGAAGGAGTGTCAGTCAAATCTCGGAAAACAACAAATTCAACGTGTTCTACAGCAACGCGATCCTGGTGGGCGACACGGTCTACGGCGCCAACGGCAAGTTGCTGTCCGCCATGGACATACGAACCGGCAAGATGCTGTGGCGGGAACGGGGTTACGACCGCGCCAACCTGGTTCAGGTGGGTGACAAGTGGATCATCCTCACCGAAACCGGTAAGCTCACCCTGGCCCGCTTATCGCCCGAGAAACTGGAGGTCCTGGCTTCGCGTGAATACCTGACCAAACCCGCCTGGTCGGCGCCTACCATCTTGGGTAATAGGCTCTACATGCGCGACACCAAAACCATGATCGCGCTGGACCTGGGAACCTGATCCCAAAAAACCGGCATAGCCGATACAAATCAAGTCAGCATCGGGCGGGGGCGACCCCGCCTTTTTTTGTCGAAGCGTAACCAGTCGTTGCGCCGGCATGGTTTTCGTTGTAGTGTTGAGGTCATCGACTACCTTCCAGACACGAGGCGTGTCCGCAATCCAGAAGATAATCCCGGAGCTTCACAGGAGGAGCAAGATGCGTATTGCCGTATGGGTATTATTGAGCTTCAGCGGCTATTTGTGGGCACAGGCCCCGGCCTACCGTTGGGTGGAACTGGGCAGCGATGGAAAGGTCATCGCCAGGACAATCTCTAAAGGCGCCGAATGCCCGCAAATCACACTGGACGGCGCCGCCAGGAAGATGAAAGCTCGCGCCGCCGAGGCTCCAGAGGGATTCGACGTTACCTGTTGCGAGTACGAAATCCCCGCGGGCACAAAAAGCGCCTCCGTGGGCGGACAACCGCTGGCGCTGCCCAAGGCGAAACCCGAAAAGATCGTTGTGCTGGGCGATACGGGCTGCCGCATCAAGGGCAGCGACGTCCAGAACTGCAACGGCAAGGGCACGGGTCCGGTCTGGGCATGGGACCAGGTAGCCCAAGCCGCGATGAACACAAAGCCCGACCTGGTGATCCACGTGGGCGATTACCTCTACCGCGAATCGGCCTGCCCGGACGGCAACCCCGGCTGCGCGGGCAGTCCCCACGGCGATAACTGGCCTACCTGGGATATCGACTTCTTCAAGCCGGCCGGCGATCTCCTCTCCGATGTGCCCTGGGTTTTCGTGCGCGGCAATCACGAGGAGTGCACGCGGGCCTGGATGGGTTACTTCTACTTCCTGGACCCCAACCCGTTGCCGTCCAACCCCTGGCAGAATTGCAATGACCAGATCCAACCCTACGCGGTAACCGTGGGCGACTTCCCGCTGGTCATCCTGGATACATCGGATATTCCCCACGACTATGCCCCCACGCCCGACCCGGACGCGGTCAAGCGCTACACCGGTCAACTGAATATCGTCAACGACCTGGCCGGAACCGACACGGCCTGGGTGGCCACCCACCGACCGTTCTGGGGCATTTCGGGTTACCTGGATAACGGCAAAGTAGCCTCCAACATCGTCGATCACACGCTACAAGCGGCCCTGGCCGCGACTACCGAAAAGAAATTCGTACCGGCGGTCAAACTGGCGCTGGCCGGCCATGTCCACTGCTTCGAGAAACTGAGCTTCGAGGACGGCAGACCGGCCCAGGTTATCTCCGGCGCGGGCGGCACCATGCTGGACCCGCTGCTCACCGAGAGCTACCTCAACGCCAACGCCGACATGATCCATCAACTGGGCATGGACCGCGAGGACTTCCAATACATCCATAACTTCACCTTCCTGCTGATGACCCCGGCCCAATCCGGCGGCTGGGACGCGGTCGCCTATACCATCCACGGCACCCCGCAGGCCGGCTATCACTTCGAATAACCCGGGTAGATTTCCTGAACGGAACGCCGTCGACAAAACAAAACGGAGCACCGTTCCCGGGCACCGAACTTGTTGTTTCAAGAAACACAACATGTTTCCCGGGAACGGTGCTCTTTCAGCTTCAAAATCCAGTTTTCGGCCTGGTTTTGCCGATGCTGAAACCTGGAAAGGGGGCTCCAATCCCGAGAAAAGGACCTCTCAGAAAAAATTTAACAACTTTTCGCCAAAAATGAAGGCTACTTTGTCGACGCTCGAAAAGCTCCATTTGGAAATAACAACCCTATTTTGCCCCAAACCCGGTCCTTTTCCGAGGACAAGACCCACTCCACTGCTTTCAACCGGTCCCACTCCCGAGCATAGGACCACCCGGCGACCTGAAAAACGGCACGACTCCCGGGAACGGAACCACCTTCAGGGTAGCAAGGTAGTCCCATTCCCGAGCAAGGTTGCGAAAATCGCCGCAAAAACGGCTGGTTTTGCCAGGAAAGTGGTGCTTTAAAAAGAAAAGAACGATCTCACAACAAATATACAAAAAAAATAGCACTTGGAAACTACGCGGTGATAAACTCGCCCTTTTTTTACGATCCTAAAGGTAATCCGGCCCGCATCGAGTGACTTTACATATCTCGGTTAGGCGAAACCCCTGGTATACTTGCTCGCCCGATCACTAAATAGGGGGCCCGCTATGAAACCCGCGCTCTTGTTCCTGCTTTCGGCCTTACTCCCGCTTACCGCCGCCGACCACTTTTTGCCTCATGTCACCCAACGCGGCGGCAATTTCACCACTACCGTCATCATGGCCAATACCGGCGATGTTGCCGTGGACTGGACCATTCAGGCCTATACCGCCGACGGCGCAACCGCCTTGACGCTCTCCGGCTCGCTTCCCGCCGGGCAAACACAAAGGTTCAGCCAGGAGGATTTGTTCGGCGAGGCCAATGTTTCCCATTTTCAGTTGACCGCGGCCGATGAACTGTTGGTAGATCTGGAATACCGGGCCGTCGGCGAGAATCGCGGACCCGCGCATGTCGATCCCGCCTCCTTGCGTTCCTCCGCCTGGCGGATTTATCCCGGCAATACCGCCGTCACCTGGGACGGACTGGCGATTGTGAACACCGGCGACCTGCCTACCGACATCTGGGTATTGCAACGCAACGCCGCCGGAGAGTTATTGGAACGAGTTACCGCGGCCGAGGGCTTGGCTCCCAACGGCAAAGCACTTTACGTGCTCGGCCCGGAGTTCACCCCCGTGGACGGCGCCTACTACGAAATCGTGGCCGGAACCGAAACGGCAATCACCGCGCTACGCGGCGCCCAAGACGGTTCCTTCTTCTGGAGCAACCCGGCGCGACCCGTTGCGGTCTCCCCCGATGCGGTACCGCTGACCCTGGAGCGTGCCTTCCCGAAACTGTTTTTCGACGCTCCGGTGGAACTGGTTACAGGTCCAATCGATGCCGACCGCTTCTTTGCCGTTTCGAAGTCCGGCACCATCCGTAACTTCACCAATGACTCCGGGACGAACCAATCCAACCTGTTCCTGGACATCACGGAACGCGTCAGCACTGAGCAGGAGATGGGTTTACTGGGTCTGGCCTTCGCTTCGGATGCGGCGACAACCGGGCATTTCTATGTGTACTACACCAGCGGCGACCCCCGCCGCAGCCATGTGGCCCGCTTCACCTCCAACGACGGCTTTGCCACCGCCGACCCGAACAGCGAACTCCGGTTACTGTCTTTCGATCAACCGTTCGCCAACCACAACGGCGGCCAGATCACCTTCGGACCGGACGGCTTCTTATACATCGCCAGCGGTGACGGCGGTGACGGCGGCGATCCCTTCGGCAACGGCCAGGACCGTTCGAACCTGCTGGGCACGATCCTGCGCATCGATGTGACGGACGGCGGCGCCAACCTGATTCCCGCATCCAACCCGTTCGTGGGGAACCAGGAAGGTTTCCGGGAAGAAATTTACGCCTACGGTTTACGCAACCCCTGGCGAATTGCCTTCGACGGCGACAATCTATGGGCGGGCGACGTGGGCCAGGGCGAGCGTGAGGAGATCAACTTGATCGTGTCGGGCGGAAATTACGGCTGGAACATCACGGAAGGAAACGCATGCTTCGCCCCCCCTGCCGACTGCGATAAAACGGGCCTCATTGCCCCGCTCTACGACTACAACCACGACGAGGGCGACAGATCCGTCACCGGCGGCTACGTCTACCGAGGCGCCCGCTTCCCCTCCCTCCACGGAGCCTACATCTTCGGAGACTTCGTCAGCGGCCGGGTCTGGGCCTTGACCTACAACGGTCAAGACGACCCGAAACGATACCTCCTGGCTCAAGACAGCGCCTTCAACCTGGTAAGCTTCGGCGTAGACGCCGCCGGAGAATTATACCTGGTAGGCCTGAACGGCGCGATCAACCGGTTTGTCCTATCGGGCCCTTAACAGCCGGATACCCGACCGGGGGATTGCATGTCATCGGAGCCGAATAGCTCGTTAAGACGTCGGTCCCCGGCTTGCACGCGTTGTTTATTGCGATTAAGATAAGGCAGAACATCCACATACCTGGATTTCCTGTTCGGAGAAGAGTGTGGCCAATAAGTTAACGATTTATTTCAGCTACTCAAGTTTAGAAGAACCCGTTGTAGAGCGTGTTAAGAAACGGGTGATCGAGAGTGGGTGTGACATTTTCGATCCGGAACATGACATCCTGCCCGGCGAGAATTGGGAGAAGGCCACACAGGATGCCATCATGCGCGCCGATGTCGCTTTTTTCTTTCTATCTGAAAGAGGCGTCAGTCCTGTTCGGGAAGAGGAGTTACGTTTTCTTTTAAATCGCGCCAAGGCTTTTAAGGACCGAGTCTTTCTCATTCCCCTGGGAAGAAGTGGGGACCAAATACCCGACTCCTTGCACCGGATTCGTTATTTGGATCTGGAAGACCCGGATTGGTCCGATCAGGTTTTGAAAACATTAGAAACCATAAGCAGACAGAAAGCCTCGAGTGCCACGACGACTGCCTCTCCAAGGAAGCAAAAATGGACGCTATACCTACAGCGCGTTCATCTGGAAAACTTTCGTTGCTTCGAAGATTTCACCCTGGATATGGGGAATGGAAGCGCGACATGGGTAACGATGCTGGGTGAAAACGCCGCGGGAAAGACCAGTCTTTTACGGGGCATCGCGCTCGGTTTATGCGATGAAGGCGAGGCAACCGCCCTGGTCAAGGAAGTAACCGGCCCGATGATTCGCAAGGGATGTCAAAAGGCGGTTATCGATATAACTCTGATCGACCCGAAGAGCGGCGAACTGTTCCAAATAAAAACGACGATCTCCACCGGCAATAAACCGGATGCCGAAACGATTCGCCAGGTTACAAAACCCAAGGAAAACTTCCCTCGGGAAGATATCTTCCTGTGCGCCTACGGCCCGCAACGAACTCGCAACGCTCAGGTCAGCTACAGCCAATATAGAGCATTGGATGCGGTTCGTTCCCTCTTCGATTACGAAACCTCCTTACAAAACCCCGAAGTCGTACTGTTGCGCCAGGGCCCGGAACATCGCGCCTTGCTGGAGCAAAAACTGATGGACATTCTCATGTTGTCCGGGGACGAGAGCGGTATTCGTTATCTGAAGGAAGGCATTGCCGTAGAGGGACCGTGGGGGGCCATGCCGCTCGATACACTCAGCGACGGCTTTCGCAGCACGTCGCACTGGGTTCTGGACCTGATCGGTTGGTTGATTCACGCGGATCGTTTCATCGAACCCTCCGACAATGCCGGAATTGTTTTGATTGACGAATTGGAGCAGCACCTTCATCCCAAGTGGCAGCGTTATATTGCGACCCTCCTGAACCGCCAGTTTCCGCACATCCAATTCATCACGACCACACATACGCCGTTGACCGCGGTCAGCGCCGTCGACCTGGATCATGCCCGCATTTGGAAGTTGGAGGAACGAGACGGAAAGGTAGAACCGCTGAGCATCGATCCCGAACACCTTCGCGGAAAACGCGCCGATCAAGTTCTTACCTCACCCGCCTTCGGTATGACCACCACCCGAAATGTAGGCAGTACTGACCAACTGCAACGCTTTAACCAGTTGGCCTCCCAACATCATCTTTCGGATGAGGAGCGTTTGGAGTACGACACCTTGGCAAGGCAGCTGGAAGAAGCGCTGAATTTTGGAGAAACACCCTTGGAGCGGCGCGTAGAGAAAGCGGTTCGCCGGGTTTTAAATGACGGGTCATTGTCCGAAAGGAGCAAGGCATTGGATTTGGAAACCAAAAGGCAGTTGCGCGAACTCTTCAGGGGAGAAGCTTGATTTGATCAAGATCGACTTCATTGAACCGGAAACGAATATTTGGAAACGTTGGCGCAAAGATTGTCGAAAGGTGACCAGGGACCTTATCCAATCCGTGGAAGTAGATGGAAACAAGCCTGTTATAACCAGTCTCTACAGGCGGAAGTCTATTAAAAAAGAGGTCTATTTCGCGGCTGACGGCCCCTTCCACGGTAAATGCGCCTATTGTGAGTGTCCGACAGGCGGTTTTCAACACGGTGAGATGGAACATTTCCGACCTAAGCTCGGAGTCACCGATGCAAACGATGAACCCGTCATGATTCCCGCGGAAGGCGGTGCATTACGAGCTCATCCCGGATATTATTGGTTAGCCTACGACCACGAAAACCTACTCCCGTCCTGTATCGCATGTAACCAGGCCGGCCTTATCGACGGGAAAAAAATCGGTAAACACAATCGGTTTCCCATCCAAGGCGATTATGCGGCTAGTTCAAAAGATGATTTGAGCAAAGAGAAACCGCTGCTTATCAACCCGGTCAACGATGACCCGTCAGAGCATCTCGATGCCGATTTACGAACAGGCATGATCACGGCAAAAACACAGCGAGGCAGCACCTGTATCGATTTGTTCGCCCTCAACCTCCGGGATCGATTACCTGAGGAACGGCTAAAGGCGGTCGACCAGGTAAAGGCTATGGTCCAGAATTTAATCGACGGAGACCCGGCGGCAAAAAAACGCGCCCGCCGCCAACTGAAAGATATCCGAAGCGGCAAGACCACCTATGCTCTGTTTGCCCGTCGGGCCTTGGAAACCATGCTTGACGAATTGGGGATCTAGGAAGGAGAGACGAATCAATTTTAACCCATTGCTGCTTGAATCATTTCCCAAACGAAACGTCGAATGGCGGCATTAACAAAGACCTTCCTCAACCGATGCCAGGTTTGACTATTCCCCAACCAGTGCTAAGATAGACATGCGCCTCAAACCAGCCTATGGAGTACCCGCATGACTCATCAGGAGATCAAGCCTCTTATTCGTGCTTCCGAAATTGCCGAGGTTCCCCAGCCCGCTTTTCATCATCCCTACAATGACAATTGCGAGATCAGCGGGGTTCGCCTCAGTTTCCTTGCCGGCTTGGAACGGACCGGGGTCAGCCTGGTCCGGGTGCCGCCCGGCAAAGACTCCACCTGTTACCACAACCACACCTGCGAGGAAGAGTGGATGTACATTCTCTCCGGGAAGGGCATTGCTCACATCGACGATGAAGAGCACGAGATCGGGCCCGGCGATTTTATGGGTTTTCGGACGCCCTCCGTCGCTCATATGCTGCATAACAACGGCGGGGAGGATCTGGTCTATCTGGTCGGCGGGGAGAACCGCGAGGTCGAGATTGCCGAATTCCCCCGTCTCGGCAAACGCATGATTCGTCACGGCAAGAACATGGATATCTACCCCGAAAGCGCCCGTGAAGATTTCCCGCTGAAATTCGATGAGACCTAGTCGCCGGTCCGGGTTTTTCCTTTTTCAATGACCTCGATCACGGCCTTTGCCGTCGCGTTCCGAATTTCGGCCCGAAACCCCGGCTTTTGGGGCCCGGCAGGCACAATCCCTTCGCACTAATTGTTCGCGTTTATGTTATGCTTTGAACATGAAGAACGAAGCGCGTTTGGCCGCCATTATGAAACAAATCGATTTTAAAGGGCTCAGTCGAAACAAGAATTTCGACACCTTCAAAGACCCCCTGGTCCGCGATGCCCGCGACCGCCTCAACCGGCTCCATCGGCTTGCCGCCATGTTGTCCGGCGACGAGAGCATCGATTGGGATGCCAAGCTCAGCGGCGCGAGGGACCGGCAGGGACTTTGGACCTTGACCTGCCGTTCAAGGCGCTCCGATGCCCGCTGGGTAGCCAGATTGCATGACTTCGAATTGGAGATACTCAGACACTACTCCCGGTCCGCGGCAATTCGGCCATAAAACCGCTGCCTAATCACACCGGGTATTGGAGATCGTACACTATGGAGTATGTCGCAGAACCGGGTCGCCGTGCGGTGACACGCTGGCTTTATCTGGTTGCTTTCTTGATTCTTGTCATGTTGACGGTAGGGGGCTTGACAAGATTGACGGGTTCGGGATTGTCCATGGTCGACTGGCGGCCGTTGATGGGTTCCATCCCCCCGCTCAGTGAGGCGGATTGGCAAAAGGTCTTTGACGATTACAAGCAATACCCTGAATACAAACTGCACAATCAAGATATGGATCTCAGCGGCTTCAAGTTCATTTTCATGATGGAATACGGGCATCGCATGCTGGGTCGCTTTATCGGTCTGGTTTTCTTCTTCCCCTTCGCCTTCTTCTGGTCCAAGGGTTGGTTGTCGCCGCCCATGATCCGCCGCTGCTTGTTATTGTTCGGTTTGGGCGGTTTGCAGGGCGTGATCGGCTGGTACATGGTCAAAAGCGGACTGGTGGATGTTCCCCGGGTCAGTCAGTATCGCCTCACCCTTCACCTGGTCATGGCGGTGCTCACCTTTACCCTGGCCGTATGGTATGCCCTGGACATCTCCGGACCCCTGCCGAGCGGCGAGCGCAAAATCGCCGCCGCCATGAGGAAGGGCGCCGGGTGGCTGATGATCCTGGTGGGCGCCCAGATCATTTCCGGCGGATTTGTGGCCGGGCTGAAAGCGGGCTACGCCTTCAACACCTTCCCCCTGATGAACGATCGCTTGATTCCCAGCGGGTTCTTCAGTATCGATCCCTGGTACTTCAACTTCTTCAACAACCCCGCAACCGTGCAGTTCATCCACCGCTGGTTCGCCATGGTGGTGACCGTCGCCGTGTTGGTATTTGTGATGCAACATTTCCGCAATGTAGCGACCACGCGCTTAAAACCGCTGATCATCGCACTGCCCGCCCTGTTGGTGGTTCAGGTCACCCTGGGCATTTCCACCCTGCTACTGGCGGTTCCGGTTTCCCTGGCTTCCGCTCACCAGGTAGTCGCGGTTTTGCTGTGGGGTGTACTCATCGCGTTACGACACCGTGCGGTCACCTCCGGTTAGTGGATACAGCAAGTATCATGGAGCCCCATGGTGCTGTTTTTACGCCGATAACCAAAAATTCGCAATACCGTACTTGAATTTTTATACCTATCTGCCGAATTTCTTATGTATGAGGTCGTCACCACTTCCCTATGGCCTCAACATGAGGACCTTACATGCAACGTGAACGTTGGCTGAAAGTCAAGGAGCTCCGTGACCATGCCGAGACCTTACCGCCGGAAAAGCGGAGGGTCTGGCTGGAGGAGGCTTGTGCCGGCGACACTTCCCTCTTTCGGGAGACGATCGCGTTGTTGGAGGAAGACGAGGGCCAAACCTCGCATATGACCGCCATCGGGCCCGTCACGCCCACCGGGGAACTGGCCGGTATCTTGTTGGGCTCCTGGCGTCTCTTGCGCGAAATCGGTCGCGGCGGCATGGGCGCGGTCTGGCTGGCCGAACGCGCTGATTCCGAATTCTCCATGCCCGCGGCGGTCAAGTTCATCAAAACCATCGGTACCGAATCCAAGCTGGTCAAACGCTTCCGCCGAGAGCGGCAGTTCCTTGCCGACCTGCGCCATCCCAACATCGCCATCCTGCTCGACGGCGGCACCAACAAGGACGGTCTCCCCTACCTGGTCATGGAGTACGTGGACGGCTGGACCATCGATACCTGGTGCGATGTCAACACGCCGTCCATGCCGGAACTCATGTCCTTGTTTCGCCAGGTCTGCCTGGCCGTGGGCTACACCCACCGCAAGGGCGTCCTGCATCGCGATATCAAACCCGCCAACATCATGATCACCGGCGATCAGGTCCCCAAGCTGATGGACTTCGGCATCGCCGGTTGGATTGCTGAAAGCGATGACGATGACATGGACGTTTTCGGCTGTTACCCCATCACCCCGGAATATGCGTCTCCTGAACGCCTGAGAGGCGAACGGCCTCAAACCAGTTGTGACCTCTATGCGCTGGGCCTGGTGCTCTTCCGCCTGCTGGGTGGTCGACGGCCGCGCGGGATCGAGGGTAACTATGCCGATTTTCTACGCGACCAGATCGAGCCCGACGATAAGGAAGGACCGCTTAAAGCCCGCGCGGCCGAGTTGGTAGAAGTCCTGACCCTTCCCGACATCGCCGGCCGACTGATCCAAATCGAAGATCTGCTGGCCCGTTGCGACGCCTTGATCAGCGGGGAAAAACCACGGCCCGCGGTCATAGAGAAAAGCGAGCCCGCGGAGCCCGCCTATCACGCCATGCTCTGGTACCACGACAGCGCTCGCAAGGAAGCGGAAACCCTGGCTCGACGCCTGGAAGACGAAGGTGGGCTGCGTGTCTGGCTGGATCAATGGCATCTGGTCCCCGGCGACGAGGTACCCACGGCCCTGGCCGCCGCCATGGATGAAAGCGCTTGTCTGCTTGTACCGCTGACCGAGGATCGGCCGGGGCCTTGGATGAACGAGACCCAGCGCATGGCCCTTTCCGCCAAACTGACCGGGGCCGAAAGACGCATTGTTCCCCTATTGCTTCCCGGCGCCCGTCGTCCTCAGCGTGAAAGCGTGTTACCCGCTTTTCTCCGCCGTCGCGCCTGGGCTGAAATCACCGATAACGAAAGCTATCGGCAATTGGAGTCACTTGTTCTGGCTATTCGCGGCCTGCCCCCCGGACGGCCCGACGGCGCCCAGACCTTGGGCGCGTGCCCTTTCAGGGGTTTGGAAGCCTTTCGCGAGGACGATCGCCACTTTTTCTTCGGTCGCGAGGCCATCACCCAACGTCTGGTCGATCACATGGCGCGCTTCCGCTTCCTGGCCGTATTGGGTGCATCGGGCAGCGGTAAGTCCAGCGTAGTGCAGGCCGGTCTGGTGCCGCGACTTCGCGAGCGGGGCGATGCGCTGGTATTGTTCACCCCCTCCGCGGAACCTCTGGAAGAGCTGACCTTCGGCCTGGCCGCGCATCTGGCGCCGATGGATGTGGAAGTCAGCAACGAGGAAATCAACCGTCAACTCCAGCAACACGATCACGCGCTGCACGACCTGGCCGTTATGCTTCACCTGGCAGGCGGACCCGCCAGGTTGTGCCTGGTCATCGATCAGTTCGAGGAAGTCTTTACACTGGCTCGGGACAAGGAGCGAACCGCTCGCTTTTTGGCCAATATCCTCCACGCGGTGGAGCAACCCGGTAATCACGTCTCGGTAGTTCTGACCATGCGCTCCGATTTCTTGGACAAAACCGGCGACTTCCTGGATCTGGACGACTACATCACCGAACAGATGATCCACATCAAAGCCATGAGTCGCGAGGAACTTTCCCGCGCGGTAACCGAACCGGCCCGATTGGCGGGCCTGTCATTCGAGAGCGGCCTGGTGGAGAAGATTCTGGACGACGTCTACGGCGGCGCCGGTGAACTGCCCTTGTTGGAACACGCCTTGTTGGAACTCTACCACCGTCGTCGCGGCAAACTGCTGACCGCGGCCGCCTATGCCGAAATCGGCGGGATCGAGGGCGCCCTGGCACGACGCGCCGAACAGGAGTTCCTGGACACCGAGGAAAGCGGCCAGGATATGATGCGCCGCATGTTCACCCTGTGTTTGGTACAACCGGGCGAGGGCGGCGAGGACACCAGGCGCAGAGCGACCAGGGCTGAACTGCTGACGGTAGCGGGCAAAGTGGATGAGGCGGACGGCATCCTACAACGCCTGGTCAAGGCCCGTCTATTGACTGTTTCCCGCGACGAGGTGCGCGCCGTGGACATGGTCGATGTGGCTCACGAGGCGCTTATTCGCCGTTGGCAACGCATCGGTTCCTGGATGGACCAGAACCGGGAAAAGGCCCGGCTGTTGGACCGTCTGCGACGTTCCGCCCACGCTTGGGAGGAAGCGGGTCGCCACAGCGATCTTCTGCTCCGCGGGGCGCCGCTCCTTCAAGTTTGCGAGATGGTGGATCGAAAGGAAATCAACCTGACGGTTCAGGAGTTGGATTTCATCCACGCCGCTGAAGCCATGCAGGAGTTGGAGGCCAAGCGAGAATTGGAGGTGGCGCGGTCTCTGCTGTGGCGCAGCCGCGCGATCGGCATCCTGGTGTTGGTGGGCTTACTGGCGGTGTCCACCATGGCCTGGCGCCTGCGCGAGGAGCGCGACACCGCCGAGCAAAAAGCTACCGAATTGGAAAAGGTCACCAAAACGGTGGAGGACCTGTTCCTGGTGCCCGAGGACGAACGCGCCGCGGGCCACATGATGACCGTGGACGACATGATCGACCGCTCCGTCAGTGAAATGGAGGATCAGGACGACAACCCCGAATTCAAAACCCGCCTGAAAAAGGTGTTCGGCCGCATTTACTACAACCGAGGGCGCTACAGTCAATCAGCCGAGCTTTGGAAGGAAGCCCTGGACGATACGATTCGGGTGCTGGGACCCGATGATCCTGAAATTCCACGACTTCAATTACAACTGGGCTCGGTTCTCCTGGAAAACGGCAACCTGAAAGAGGCCGAGACACTGCTGCGAGAGTCCCTGGCCAATCACAACCGATTCTGGGGAGAGAAAGACCTGGACACGGCCGTCAGCCAAAGCGCCCTGGCCCGTGTCCTTTATCGTAAGCGTGAATACGAAGAGGCAGAAAGCCTTTTTCGCCAGGCGCTTGACCTGCATCTGGACTTGTTGGGAGAAGACAAGGACACGGCTAAAATCATGCAGAACCTAGGTGGCTCACAACGCAAGCTGGGCCAATTGGATAAAGCGGAAGCTACCTACACGGAAGCCTTGCGTATGCTCCGCAAACTGCTCGGAGATGAACACCGCGATATTGCCGGTATCCTCAACAGTATGGCGGGCCTGTACAACGAAAAAGGCAACAAGGAAAAGGCAGAGGAACTTTACAGGCAGGCTCTGGGCATGAACCAGAAGCTTTTGGGCGAGGAGCACCCCAGCGTTGCTACCAACCTCAACAACCTGGCGCTCTTATTGTTCCAGAAGGGTGATTATTACGGTGCGGAAGACCTGTATCGCCGCGTCCTGGACATGCGCCATCGGGTATTACCGCCCACGCACCCGCACCTGGCCGACAGCATCTACAGCCTGGGCTTTACCTTGCATCGGTTGAAAGATTATGAGGGAGCTCGAGCCCTGTACTTCGAGGAACTGAATATCCGACAAATCATTAAACGCGAAAAGAATATCAACCTGGCTTATTGTTATGAGAGTTTGGGTGCGGTTCACAAGGATATGGGCGCCCACGCACAAGCCGGGGAAATGTTCCGCAAAGCTCTGCTCATGTGGCGGGATCTCGGCGGCGGTGATCTTCGACTGATGGTCAACGCCGGCAGACTGGCCGAGTCCATGGCTTTGCAGGGTTACTTCGAACGGGCCTCGACAGTTCTCGGCCAGGTTCGCGGCATTTTGGAATCGAGGGCCGAAAATTCGGAGCGGCAGAAAGCCAACTACCGGTCCCTGGAAGGTTTGATTCGCGTGGGCAGGGGCGAGCGCGGAGAGGTCTTCCTGGACATGGCCGCGGCCTGGACCACCCTCGTCTGCCTGAACCGCCGTATTGAAGCAGCGGAGGCCAGAGCCCGATTGGTCCATGCCTATCGCCTGGCCGAAAAGAACGACCAGGCGATTTTCTGGAGCAATGAGGTTTACGAATAGGATACCGTTCGATTCCCATTATGGAGATTACCCCTGATCCAAGGTGATGGTGAGGCGCACGGGTTGTCCGGCCAATAACTGGACGGTGCCCTGCCAGGTCCGGCCCTGCTCGTCGCTGATGGTGACCTGCCAATCGCCCTCGGCCAGACCGCGTGCGCGAACTTCTCCGCTGTCGTATCGCAGCCAAAGCCCCTCTCTATTGGGTGGCGAACCTACATTATTCACGGGTTCGGGATTTAGGGTCTCCTCACCCCTGGTGAAGCTGATTTGTGTCCAGGGTATCTCCGGATCGCCCGATTCCAGGGCGACATCGGTGATCGGCGTCATGGTAGCCGTTACCTCTGTCGACTCGCCGGAAATGATCTCGGTCTCGATCACCTCGGGTTTCGTCACCCAGCCGCCGAAACCAAAGACAGCAAGCACCTGAACCGGGCCGGCTGGAATCTCGGCCATATTAAGTCTGCCGGCCTCGGGCCATACACGGCCGCGGGCAAGCCGTTCATCGGTTCGGTTGACGGCTACGCCGGCCGGATATACCTGTATCGAGAAGCCCGGATGCGCGGGGGGTTCCGGTCCCTGGAGCAGAATCACAAGGTCGCCGGTGCCGGCATCCAGAGTCAGGGGGCCCAGATCTACATCCGTACCCTCCACCGGCATTTCGATCTTGTCGATCAGGGGCTTGGCCAGAACATCGTCGTCATAGCGCGCCTTGTACCTGAGCTGATACACACCGGGAGGTATCGCCTCGAAAACAACGGCGCCGTCACCCCCCGGCTCGATGCGCCTGGAGAAACGCGAACCGTCCTCCTGCCGACCGTTCAGCATCATTTCCCAATCGGCGCGGGGCGGCGGCACGATCTGACCTGTCAGATTGCCGAACATGGTGAATTGCAGGATTTCATTCAAGTCCTCGCTTTCCACCACCACGGTTTTGCGGTTGGGATGCGTGCGCACCAGGCTGTTAAGGTCGGGACCCGCGCTGACTGTACCGCGAAAGGCGATCAGGTCATAGGTGCCGGGCGCCACCTCGTCAAAGGCAAACGAACCGTCCTCGGCGGTTCGCGTCTGCGTCATGCCGCGAAGATCGCCCGTGGCCAGGAATATAGTGCCGTAAGCCATGGGCGCACCGTTCAATTGAACCAGACCGCTGACACGATGGGAAAGGTCGAAGCCAAGATCATAGGTCAAGCTGTCGCCTGAAGCCAGGACAATATCCGGGATGCTGATTTGAGCGGGTTTCCCTTCACCGCCGCTTTCGCCGGTGCGCAGGATAAGCTGATAGTTGCCCGGCGTCAGGTTCTCGAAGGTATACTGATCATCGCTTGACGACAGCCTTTTGTTCTCGCGAATACGTTCGCTGCCGCCGAACAGAGTCAGGCTTTCCGCATAGGGTAAGGCTTTGCGATTGATACGCCCGGAAATGCTGCCGGAACCAATCACGGTCAGTGTCAACTCCGCCAGTTCCTCTCGCGATTTCAATTCCAAACCTGCCTGGCGAGCACGGGCAATACCCTCGCCTTGGACCAGGAGATCGAAAGCGGTGTCCCTGGGGATGTCCTCGAAGCGAAAACTACCGTTGCCGTCCGTTTTCACGATCTCGTGACGCGCAAACAAGACCGCTCCCATTTCCGCGAGTTGCCAGTTAAAGGTAATCGATGCCCTGGGTTCGTTGTAGACCAGCAGGGTTACCTCCGCGTCGTTGACCGCGCGGCTGTCCTCCAATACGCGACCGGCGACCACCAGTCCCCGGTCCTCCAATTCGATGGTCAGAGTGCTGCCTTCGCCTTGCTTGGGCACGATCACGCCGTCCAATCCGTTGGTGACGTGATCTTCCGCGTTAACCGTCAAGTCTACGCTGCCGCCCGGTTCCAGTTCACCGATACGAAAAGTACCGTCCCGGCTGTTGAAATCCACGCCGCCGGTCATCCAGGCCGGATTGGCGTCACCCAACCCGGCGCCGCCGCGCCCTCGGCCGCCTCCCAGGGAACCGGGCGTTACACGGATATTGAAGGATGTCACGGGTTGACCGGAAGCTTTGGCTACCACCTTGCCGAAAATTTCGCCGTGACGCGGCAGCACCACTTCCACGTCATCGCGCTCCAGGACCAGTTCCTGATTCTCCAGCCTGGCAAAGCCGTCGGCGGTGAAGGAGAAGCGAGCATCTTGGGGCAAATCTTCGATGCGGAAGCGACCTGCCTCATCCGAATAAAAGTTTTTGTCCGCGAACAGTTCCGAGCCGCCGCGTCCCCGCCTGCGTTGGAAGGCGGTGACTTGTATGCGCGCTCCGGCCACGGTCTCCCCGGTTTCGCTGAGCACGGTGCCTTCCACCCAAAAACCCTGTTTCAGGATGACCACCAGATCTTCAACTTGGGGGCCCATGGGAAGCTGCTCACGACGTGCCGAAAAACCCTCTGCTTCGACCAGAATACTTCGGTTTCTACCCCGAAAATAGGCATCTTCCAAAATGAAGCGCCCGTCCTTGCCCGTCGTGGTGTCGGAACCGCCCTGGAATCCTTGCACGGACACACGCGCATCGGCAACGGGCCGGTGTTGTTGATCGACCACTATGCCGGCGATATCCTCACCACGCCGATCCGGTAGATGATCCAACTGAAAGTTGACTTCCACCAAGGGGTTCCGCTTATCCAAAACGGGGGCGGGGCCCCGATCGGGCCGCATGCCCATGAAGCCGGCAATCAACATGCCCCTGCTTTCCAGTGGCACATGGTCCAGGCGGTATTTCCCCGCGGCGTCGGCAGGGCTTCGGATCAAGACGCCGGACCCACGCAGGGCTACGCCCGCGCCCTTCAGGGGTTTGCCGTCGGTATCGGTGACCGTGCCGAAGATACTACCCGCCGGTCGCAGGAAAACCGTATATTTATTTTCCTGGTCTTCGCTCATGGCAAGCGACCGCGTGACGCGCTCAAAACCATCCGCCTCGATTTGGAACTCCCAGATCTCGGGCGTCAGGGCCAGCGAGAGGCGCCCGTTGCGGTCGGTGAGGTGAACCTTGCGGCCCTTGCGCGGTACCCGCACTCGAGCGCCGCCGATCGCGGTTCCCGCGGCCGCCGCTTTTACGGTGAGTTCCAGGGTCCGCGCCGGGGACAGCTTGAGGATGATCGGCCCGATATCCTCATTTTCCTCGCGCACCAACAGGCCGGGTACCTGATCGCGCTTGCTGTAAGAGAGCAACAGGTCTTTTTCCGCTGCTATTTTATAATTGCCGGGCTTCAGTTTATCGAAGACAAAACTGCCGTCGACTCTTGAATCAGTGCCGATGCCGCGATTCCGAAACTGAAACCGACGTCGAGCCCCCGGATCGGTATAACCCAGCATCACCAAAGCGCCGGGAACGGGCTCGCCGGTAGCGGCCAGAATGACACGACCGTGTATCCGAGCCCCCTCCCAGGTTGCAGGTAATGAATTCGCAGCAGGCGTCTTTCCGGTTTGACCCGGACCCTCGGGTTTATCGGCTTTGCCCGCGGTCGGACTTTCGACTACAACTTCAGGTGAGGGCAATGTCTCGGTCTGCCGGTTGTCTCCGGTAACGGATTCCTCGCTGCCGGGACGCAAGAGAAGGAAAAGGCTGAGCAGCAGAACCAAAAGCAGGGATACAATCAGGACGATGCGTTTTTTCAAGGGGACTCCTTCAACTGCACACAACGATCCTCTAACCCTGACAAAACAAACGACACCTGGGTTTAATTGAATAGCAAATGCTGTTGGATGTAAAGCAATTTTGCTCCGGAAAGCCCCGTGGGCGGGAGGAGACCCGGCGGCCGGGCCACCTCCATAATTTCTTTCGCAAAGGACCCGGCGGCCGGGCCGCCCCTTCGAAACCGGTGGAAAATGCCCCGGCGCCCCGGCCGCCCCCAAAATTTCTTTAGCAAAGGAACCGGCGGCCGGGCCACCCCCTCCGAGACCGGCGGAAAATACCCCGTCACCCCCGCCTCCCCTTAAAATACTTTCGTAAAGGACCCGGCGGCCGGGCCGCTCCTCCAAAGCCGGCGGAAAAGACCCGGTTGCCCGGGCCGCCACACAAATTCCATCCGAAAAGGGTCCGGCGGCCGGGCCGCTCCTCCAATACCGGCGGAAAAGACCCGGTCGCCCGGGCCGCCCCCACAAAATCCGTCCGCAAAGAACCCGGTGACCGGGCCGTGCATCTAAAACCCTCGGGCGGGAAAACCGGTTCGTCGATTACTACGATGTGCCAATCAGCCATCCCAAACTCTTTTCAATTCAGGCGCAATATTCTCCTGGTTATCAAATTTCATTTTTTCATGGATATCAACTTTTTGTAATATAACGCCGATGAGTTCCCTCGGAAAGGCACCACGCCTGCCGGGAGCTGCAATGTCGCGTAAAAAGGATAGAGAATCGAACGACCTGTCGGGATCGAACGCGCCGTCACGCATTCTCATTGTGGATGACGAAGTGGCCGTGCGCACCAGTCCGGCCGCTTTCCTGGAAGACCACGGTCACGAGATTATGGTTACCGATTCCGCCGAGGAAGCCTTGACCCTGTTCGGCAGGAACTCTTTCGACATTGCCATTGTGGATCTGCGCTTACCGGGGATGACCGGCGATATCTTGATTGCCAGGGCTCATGAGCGGGATAAAAGCATTCGTTTCCTGATCCACACCGGCTCCGTGGATTTCAGTTTGACCGATGAATTGAGACAGTTGGGCATGACTGACGATCATGTGCTGAACAAACCGCGGCCGGACCTGAACACCTTTAGTACCAAGATCGCCGAACTGGATGAGGAACGGGTGTGATGCCGGTTATCCTGACCATTGACGATGAACGCGCGATTCGCCAAAGTTTTCGGCACTTCCTGGAGGATTGTGATTACGATGTTTTGGAAGCGGCCGACGGCGGCGAGGGCTTGGAAATCTTTCGCTTCGAGCAACCGGACCTGGTATTGGTAGACTTGCGCATGCCCAAAATCGACGGCTTGGATGTGCTTGCCAGTGTTCGCGAAACGTCGCCCGATACACCGATCGTCGTCATCTCCGGCACCGGAGTGATCGGCGACGCCGTGGAAGCTCTGCGCTTGGGCGCCTGGGATTTTCTGCTCAAGCCGGTCAAGGATCTCAGCATTTTGTTACACACCGTCGAGCGCTGCCTGGAACGAGCCCGGTTGATCCGTGAGAACCGCGCCTACCAACAGGAGTTGGAATCCAAGGTCGCCTTGCGAACCAGGGAACTGGCAGAGGCCAATCGGCATGCAATCCGAACCGCCCGGGCCTTGCGGGCCGGCGAGGCGCAAATACGGGAAATCAACCGCGGGCTGGAAGAGCGTGTGGCGGAACGCACCCGGCAACTGGAGGCCGCGCAGGCCGAACTGGTAGAAAACGCCCAGCGCGTGGGTATGGCCAATATTGCCGCCGGCACCTTGCACAACATCGGCAATATCCTCAACAGCGTCAATGTTTCCATCGAAGAACTGCAAAACGCGGTGCGCGGCTCCAAGATTCGCGGACTGCTGAAAGCCAACGAGATGATCCGTAACCATATCGGAGATCTGGGTTCGTTCTTCAGCGTGCATCCCAGGGGCCGGTTGATTCCGGAATATTTCAAAGAACTGGGCGACATCCTTACGGCGGACCAGCGTATGCTTGAAGACGAGTTGCGCTACCTGGGCACCAAAGTTGCCATGATGCGGGATGTCATGGAAACCCAGAAACGCTACGCCGACCTTACCCAGACCCGACAGGGCGCACCTGTCGTTGACCTGGTGGAGGATGCGCTTCGCCTTCAAGGGCCCGCGTTACAACGCCATGACGTCGATATTTTGCGCGATTACCGGGATCACCCGGTTTGTCTTACCTCCAAGGTCAAGCTGATGTTTGTGCTGAATCACCTCATCTCCAACGGTATCGAAGCCATGGAAGGCATGGGCCGAGCCTCCAAACAGCTTACCATCCAGGTCTTGACGACTCGGGATGACCGGGCGGAAATCCGCGTCTGCGATACGGGGCACGGCATTCCCGCGGACAAGCTCGACAGGATTTTTTCTCACGGCTTTACGACCAAGCCCAAACGACAAGGATTCGGCCTGCACACCAGCGCCAACTTGATGACGGAGATGGGCGGCTCATTACAAGTGTTCAGCAAAGGGCCCGACCAGGGGGCGGAATTCGTGCTGGCTTTACCCATGGCCGGGGAATCGGACAAATCGACCGTTTACTTAGAAACCTGAGCGCTGTCGCGAACCACCTTCAGCAGGTCGTGAGAGGTTACGATGCCCACCAGGCGATTGTTTTCAGTGACCATCAGACGGTGGATTCTGCCCCGCAACATGGTATCGGCAATTTTGGCGACCGTTGTGTCCACATCTACGCTGAATACGGTGGGGGTCATGATATCGGACACCTTTAGGTCAGGATCCAACTGCCACTCTACATCGTTCTCCAGATCTACTTGATCATCGGAACCCACAAAATAACCGGACAAGGATTCCCCGCCGTCGGCCTTGTGCATTCCGGTGAAAGCGATGTCCCTCAGGGTAACCACACCGACCAGGGTGCCCGCATCATCTTGAACGGGCGCGCCCGAAATCAACTTGCGACGGAACATGGCCACCACCTCACCGACGCTCTGGTCCTGTTTGACTATAATGGGCGATGCCGTCATGAGGTCTTTTGCTTTCCACTGATTCATCATGGCCGTCCTCCAAACCGCAAAGCGATCATCTGGGATTTTTTATCAAGTTCCATGCCTGACCGGTTTCACAAGGTCCGTGACGCACCGGTCGGCAAGGTGATCCTATGACTTGGGTCCCATTCCTCAGCCTGAGGATTATTTCCCACAAATTATAGCTCTTTTCTGTCCTCTTTCCGCGTAAATGGGTCAGGAAATCACAACTGACGGCTGTTTCGGAAGGTTCCCCCGGCTGTGACCTTTCTGGCAAGTTATTTGCTCTAGTTACTGACCAGGATGGCCCGATGTTAAACCCCTTCGGCATACAGGGTGTTCCGGGCGCATCCCCAACACAGATCGACAGACAGTTATTTCCTTTTGCTATCCTCCGTAGGCCCGTTCCCGCACAGAACGGGCCTTTTTTATGTCTGCCGGCCGGATCCGGCCCCTATGGGTCGGGATGGAAAGGAAGCCCGTTTGAATGAAGCCGGCAAGGCCGGCTTCGTTTACTTCCCTGGAACCGAAAACTTTGCCTCGCATGCTTATTATTCCGAAGGGTTTTCATAGCGCCGGCAGTTTTGCCGGGACAAATAGCCTTGGATTATGGCCCTGCCTGGATAATTACCATTAAACTGTGCGATACTGGTCACTAACTCCTGACTGAAGGAATCTGTGAAGGGAGCCCCGTGATCAAAACTGCATGGTTGCCTTTTTTCTTTCTATTGTGGTGCCTTTTCGGCTCTCCTGTCATCGCATGGCAAGAGGGCCCGGTTCTCACGCTTTATGTCGCCGAGGGCCGCGCCCAGCGCATGCCGGCCGACTTTATGGGCGATCTCCGTCTGCGCGACGGTCTGCCCATCAGTTTCAGTGTCACCTCCGATACGCCCAACCTGGAGGTCGTGTATCGCTTGGAGCCGACCAATGATGATTGGTCCTCGCCCGCACCGCCGCAAAGACTAAGCTTTCTTTCCCTGCCCGGCGGGACCTATACCTTTCGCATCAAAGGTCGTTCCGGGGAGGGAGAATGGGGACCCGAAACCGTTTTTCGTTTTACCGTTGCTCGTTCCTGGCTGCGGTATTTATGGGCGATCCTTCTTATTCCCGTTCTGATCGGCGTGGTTTCCTACTTCATTCTTTTGCGTTGGAAGAAAGAACTCATCCATGAGCGGGACCGCATCCAGGAATTGAAAGAGGTCGATCGGGTCAAAGACCAGATCCTCGCCAATACCTCGCATGAATTACGCACACCGCTCAACAGTATCATCGGCCTTACGGAATCCCTGCTGGACGGCGTTTCCGGCGAGTTGAGCTCGCCCGTCAAAGACAATCTCAACCTCATCCTTGCCTCGGGCAGGCGGCTTACCAACCTGGTCAACGATATCCTGGACTATGCCAAGATCAAGCAGGGTTCGTTGACCATGAACCTGCGTCCCCTGAATTTGTTTCATGCCGCCGATATGGCCGTTGCTCTATCCAAAAACCAGACTAGGGGCAAAAACCTGCGCCTGTTCAACAAGGTTCCCCAAGACCTTCCGGCAGTTCGTGCGGATGCCGACCGACTGCAACAGATCCTGCTGAACCTGATCGGCAACGCCGTCAAATTCACCCCTGAGGGTCATGTTTGCATCTATGCATACGAGGAACCCGGCCAGGGCATTGTGGTTTCGGTTGAGGATACGGGGATCGGCGTTCCCGATGAGAAAAAGGAAGCCATCTTCAACACCTTCGTGCAAGGGCGCGGTCAAATTACGCGGGAATACGGGGGCACCGGCTTGGGTCTGTCCATCGCCCGGCAATTGGTGGAGCTGCACGGCGGCACCCTGAAACTGGAAGACTCGATTCCATCCTGCACCGTCTTTTCCTTCAATCTGCCGACCTCAAATGAACCGGCGCCGCCGATCGAGGAAGAGCCCGGCGTGAGCAGGGTTTCGCTGGACGCCCATGCCGGAAACCTTGCGCCCAAAAAGCCGCGTGTGGCCGAACCCGAGGGCAAAGGCCCGCACATCCTGGTTGTGGACGACGAGGGCACCAACCGGCTGATCGTTCGCAATCACCTGGTCACCAGGGGTTATCGCGTCAGTGAGGCTGCCGACGGTCCGTCGGCTCTGGCGCGATTGAATCAGGAGGGGATCGACCTGGTCCTATTGGACGTAATGATGCCGGGAATGTCGGGTTACCAGGTCTGCGAAAAGCTACGGGAAAATCACGAGTTGGAGGACCTGCCGGTTATCTTTTTGACCGCGCGCAGCCAGGTTACGGACCTGGTCGCCGCATTCGAATCGGGGGCGAATGATTTCCTGACCAAACCGGTATCGCGGGAGGAATTGATCACCCGTGTCCGTACCCACCTGCAATTACGCGACATCAATCGGCACTTGGAACAGCGGGTTAAAGACCGTACCTCCGAGTTGCACCGCGCCAATCAGGCCCTGGAAATGCGCAACCAGGAATTGGAGACTCTGGACAGCATCGTCAAAACCGTAAACGCTGAAATCCAACTGGAGTCGGTCTTCAGTGCCTTGTTGGAGCAGGGCACCATGCTTTTTCCGGTGGAACCACGCGGCTGCGCCTTGATCTGGAGCGAGGAACGTCAAGACTTTCGGGTGCCCGTGGTTCTTGGTCTCAAACCCAACCTGGAGGAAGTTGGTTTTCGCAATCCCGAGGAACTGCACACCATGCTGGATGAAGGCATTCGCATGTCCAGGGGAATCTTCTTAATGGACGAATATTTTATCCCTGACTACAAACGGGGCATGCTGGTGCTCAGCCTCAACGAGGTCGGCGTTTACCTTTGTTGGGATTTCTCACCCGACTCCTCCGCCTTGACGGCTACCATCGGCAACAAGCTGAGCCGCTTCCGCAACCATGCGCTCAGCGCCGTGCAAAAGGCCTGGGACCGACACGAATTGAAACGAAAGACCGACCAGTTGCTTGACAGCTTGATTGCCGCGGGTCGAATTCAGGCCGCCATCCTGCCGCCGGGTCCCAAACTGAATGCCATGCTGGGTCCCCATTTCATTCTCTACAAACCCAAGGAAATCGTCTCGGGCGATTTCTACTGGTGCCACCAGACCAAAAAACACCTTTTCATCGCCGTGGCCGATTGCACCGGTCACGGGGTTCAAGGAGCCCTGGCCGCGATGGTCGGCAACACGCTGCTCAATGACCTGGTG
>JASJCB010000310.1 GCA_030066195.1 Acidobacteriota bacterium | reverse complement strand
GGCGCAAACAAACCCACCCCATGCCGGTAAGCGCGCTTTTTTAACTTCATCGCTCATGGTCCCTGCCGGTCACCTGGCCACGGGTGGGCTTGTTTACGTTACTTTCGGGCAGCCAGGCGGCGTTTGGCTCTTTGGACGCTTTTTTGCAGATGGGCGTCGTCTGTTTTGCCCAGGCCTGCCGCCTGTTTGCGGACCGTGGTGTGTTTGTAGAGTTCGGTCAGCACGATCGGTTTACCCAGCAATTGCTCCAAACCTCGGTGCAGCCTGACCACCAGCAGCGAGTGGCCGCCTACCTGGAAGAAGTTATCGTCGATACCCACCTTGGGCACGCCCAGCAAATCGGCCCACAGCTCGGCGATGCGGCCTTCCGTCTCGTTCTCCGGCGGCGCATAGGTTTTGCCGTTCGCCTGCCGACCCGGCGCGGGCAGAGCCGCCCGGTCCAGTTTGCGGTTGGGCGTCAGCGGGAAGCGCTCCATGACAACGAAATGACCCGGTACCATGAAGTCGGGCAGGGTTTCGCCCAGGCCCGCGCGGATTTCCTCTTCGTCCGGCGCCTCCCCTTTGGGGATCAGGTAGGCCGTCAGGCGATGATCGCCCGGTTGGTCCTCGCGAACCAGCACCACCGCCTCGGCAATGTCTTCCCTTTGGGCCAGGCGGGCCTCGATCTCGCCCAACTCGATACGGTAGCCGCGGAGTTTCACCTGGTGATCCGCCCGCCCGATGAAGTGCAATGTCCCTTCTTGATCATGGCGCGCCAGATCCCCGGTGCGATAAAGCCTGACGCCGGGCTCCCCGCCCAAATGGTCCGGCACGAAACGCGTCGCGGTAAGCCCGGGCCGTCTCAGGTAACCGCGTGTCACGCCGTGACCGCCGATGTACAGCTCGCCCGAGGTCCCCGGCAGCACCGGGTTACCGCGTTCATCCAGAATATAAGTCGTGTTGTTGCCGATGGGCGTACCGATGGGAATACTTTTGCCGGTAGCGCTGACGCGCAAGCTGGTAGACCAGATCGTGGTTTCGGTCGGTCCGTACATATTGCGGATGAAAGGAATACCCGCCGCCCTCAGTTCCTCGGCCAGGACGGGTGGAAACGCCTCGCCGCCGATCAATAGATGATCGATCGCCGCCAAAGCCGCCGCGGTCTCCCGACCGGTAAGGAACATACGCGCCATGGATGGCGTACATTGCAGGTGCGTGGGCTTGAAACGGTCCACCAGTTCCGGCATGGGCGCAGTCGTCTCGACCTTGACGCCCGCACCCTCGTTGGCGAGGCGGCGCACTTCATCCAGATACGGCAGGTACTCCAGCACCGTCTTGGTAGGCACGCCGAAATCGATCAGGCAGGCAATTTCCCCGATACCCGCGCCGCGCAGTTTCTCGACCGTGGCCAGAGCCGTTTCCGGCCGCCCGAAAAGCCCGCTGGTCTCGAAATACCGATCGAACGCACCCTCCAGGATGGCATCGCGTTCAGCTTCGCTCAGCCTCGCGAAGTCATCTCCCGCGTCACCGCTCACATCTCCCGGGCGTTTGAAGGCCGGAAAGACCCAGGCGTATTGCTTCAGCAGATTCAGGGAACTGCCCAAGTACTGCTTCAGCGGATCGCGAACCAGACGGCGCACCTCATCCTCATCCGGGCCCACGAAACTGTGCAACATCAGGGTCACCACGCCCGTCTCGGGATCGTGACCGGCCTCGGCTCGGGCCGCGCGATAGGCCTGGATCTTGGGAATCAGGTCGTCGATGGTCTGGCCCAACAGGTGGGTCAACACGTTGGCGCCGGCGCTGCCGGCCCGTCGCCAGGTCTCGGGGTTGCCGGCGGTGGTAATCCAAACCGGTAATTCAGATTGTACCGGTCGCGGCAACGTGGCGACGGAAATATCCTCACCCGTTGCCCCTGGGAAGGATACCGCCTCGCCGCGCCACAGTTTGCGCACCTGCTCCAGGCTCTCGAACATGACATCTTTAGCACGGCTGTAATTTTGCGGACGCAGGACGAAATCGGCGGGCGTCCAGCCCGAGGCAAAGGCCAGGGCCACACGGCCGTTGGAGATATTGTCCACCACCGACCATGCCTCGGCAACGCGGGCCGGATGATGCAGCGGCAGGACCACGCTGCCCGCACGAATCTGTACATTCCGGGTCACCGCGGCCACGGCGGCCCCGGTGACGGACGGATCCGGGAATAGACCGCCGAAGGCGTTGAAATGGCGCTCCGGCGTCCAAACCGCGTTGAAGTCGTGTGCGTCGGCGAAGCGGGCGCCGTCCAACAATAAACGGTACTTGTCACTCTCATCGGCCTCGGCGTTGGACGAGAAGTAGAAGAGGCTGAAATCGATCGGCGCCTTAGCGGTGTGACCTCCACCGGCGCCGAGAATGACCACCTTGAATCCCCGGGCAATGGTCCACAACAACTCCAACACGGCAATATCGAAAGACATGCTGGTTACCGAAAGCCAGACACCGGGCGGGTCATGCGGCACCAGCGGGTCCATGGCGGCAAAGAAGTTGATCGCGTTGCGATGGGTCACCACGACGCCCTTGGGTTTCCCGGTAGAGCCCGAGGTGTAGATGGTATAGGCCGGTTGAGCCGAGTCAACGCGGGGAAGGTTGGGCGAGGCGTCGGGCGGTTCCAAAACATCCAGTTGTACCAGGTGTTCGGGTCCCTCGGGAACCCCGACGCTTCGTCCGGTAGTGGTGACCACGATCGCGACCCGGGCGTCCTGCAACATGAAGCGGATGCGCTCGCGGGGGTATTCCGGGTCCAACGGCAGCCAGGCGGCGCCGGTCATGTTGATGCCCAGCATGGCAACCTGTAATAGTTCGCTACGATCCAGGTAGATACCTACCGGCACATGGGGACTCGCACCCAATTCCAGCAGTTTCGCGGCCAGCGCTTCCGCCCGAAGACGCAGTTCGGCATAGGCAAGGCTTCGGTCTTCGAAACAAACCGCCGTATCACCCGGTCGACGCGTCGCCGTTTTCAAAAACGCGCCATGGACGGTCTCCTCACCGGGATAATCCAGAGCGGTATCGTTCCAGTTCCGCAGCACCTGGCTTTTGGTTTCGACATCCAGAATTTCCACTTCGGCAATCGGTCGCTCGGGATTCTGTCGAAACGCGGCCAGAAAGGTTTGAAAGCCCGAGGCAAACCGATCCGCCTCGGCCTGGTCGGCGCCGCGAAATACCAGGCGCGGTTGCGGCTTCAGCACCATGGCCAGACGATTGTGGCCGCCGGGGCGGAAATCCGGGGCCGGGGAAACAACCACGGCGAACGGGCGGTCTTCGGCGGCTAACGGTTGTGCCTGGCTGGACGGATAACGGCCGACCAGGTCCCGCAACCAGGCGCCGTGTTTTTGCAACTTGGCCAATTCCCGAACCGTTCGCTCGATGACGGTCGCGGCGGAGGACTCCGGATCGATTCGGCAGCGCATGGGCGCTTGCGGCGCCAGCAGGGCCTCCAAGCCGGATGTGGCTTCGGCCAGGGCCTCGTCGTGATAGCCGATGTGAAAACTGTATCGGTGCCCTAAACGAGCCAGGAAGACGGTAAACGCGGCAATAATCCGAAAATCCTCGGCATCGCCGGTCGAGGTGGGAATCGTTATGACCTTGTTCAAATCGCCCTGGCCGAACGGTGCGTCCAGCGGATCGAAAGCGGCCAGCCGTTTCAGCCAGAAAGACTCGTTCCGGGCCAGGGTTTCGTCCAAACCGCGCAGCTTGACCCACTCAGTGGGTAGAGGCGTGTCCAAGCGGGTCCCGGCGCGCAAGTCCAGCATGGCGGCCGCTTCCGCGGGAGAGAGCGGGCTGCCGTCCAGTCGCGCGAAGGCGGTCAGCAGCAACGACCCCGTTCCGGCGGCCACCTGAACGGCCCGGTCGCTGCAAGCCAGGACCTTGCCGGGCTCACCGCTTTCAGCGCTGACGCGAGCACTGCGAACCACCAGGGCGTGCCGGTCCTTCAGGATCTTGGGCGCGCCCATGGGATTGGCATAGCGACCGTAATCCAGGGCGCGAATCATCGCATCCAGGGCGACGGCGTCGCGGCTCCAAGCCAATAGACAGGCCGCCTCGGGACGCCGGTAGCGACCGTAATAGCGGAATTCGCCCGGTTCCTGCGCTTGCGGTCGAGGACCCCGACGTTCAAGATCCTCCAGTAACTCGCCGAAGCTCTCCAGGGCGGCCTCGAAACAGCGGGTGTTCAGCGACAAAGCGGTTTCGCCGGGTTCGATGGGAAAGCGCACCTGCTTCAAAACGGCGCCCTTGTCCAACTCCTTCTCCATGAGGTGCCAGGTGATGCCGTAGCGGTCGGCGCCTTCCAAGAGAGCGTGAACGGGCGTGTTCAAGCCGGCATATCGAGGCAACGGGCCGTCGTGAAAGTTGATCGCGGCGATCTTGGGCAGAGCCAGCACGTCTTCAGGCACCCTGGCCAAATTGGCGATGCTGAACAAATAATCGAACGGACGCCCCGAAAGCCAGGCGGGCATTTGCTTGGGAGGGTGAGTGGGCAACCCTTCGCCGGTTGCCGATTCGATGACGCGTGCATCATTGGTAAAGATGCCCGCGATACGGTGACCCCGAGCCCGCAACATAGCCGCGCATTCCCATAAAAGGGTGTCCCCGCCGACCAAAAAACAGGTAAACGAATTCAAAAGGATACTCCCGGCGCCCCTGCCGCGTGACTCCAAAAGTTTAGGCCGGATCGCAATCAAACGCAAGTACCCCCTGAAGATTAAGCAGGCCGAAAATGCGGTGCGCCGCCGACACCGACGACGGAAACAGGAACGCGCCGGCCGAATCACAAACATAGCTCAGGAAAGACCGGTCCGAATCCTGGGAACAGAAACGTTCTCGAAGCCGATCAGGGCGCCATTCCCGAGAAGAGGTATTGTGAAACTTGAAAACACAACACCATGCCCCGGAGCCACCCCGAAAAAAACCGAAAACGGATCATTCAGCCCGAAAATGGGATGGGTCGATCGGCGGCAAGGGGGTTCATTCCCCGAAAAGAGAGCCGGCGCAACTTTTTTTCACAACCTGGCCCCCGGTTTGCCGGTACCTGCCGGACAACCGCGAGAGCCTTTTCCCCGAAAAACAACCGGAGTTGACATTTCATTGCGTCCATTTCCGGGATTGGAACCACCTGCCGGCCGGCAGACCATAACCAATCCCGGGAACGGAACCACCTGTCGAGGTCGAAACCGGTCCTGTTCCCGGGAATGGAACCGCCTCGAAGAATGTCAACCGGTCCCGTTCCCGGGCAGAAGACCCCTTGAAGCCCATCTAAGGGGCTTTTTGGGCCGAAAAGCGATGAATTTTAGCTCATTTCCGGTTTAAACAACCAAATGGGGTGATATTTCCCAAGATCAATGTAGGTGCGTAATACCGGCCCGCTCCATGGCTTCCAACCGGCATGACCGCCGGGGAACCATCCTCCTCTCGGGGCGGGATACGGTTGTTTCGGAAGGTCGAATCTTCTTCAAGGCAGAATCGGCGGTTGCCGGGGTGGAACCAACCTGCTCGATGACGCGAAAGACGGATATACGTGCGGGTCAAACCTTCACCGGCATAAAGCGAACCGCCGAACCAAAGCTTGGTTTTCGGCGGCCGCACGAAACCGGGCAGGCTCTAGTTACACGAGATACACGTTTGATAGTTTGCATTGGCATCGGCAATGCTAACATTTCTTATGGGGCCGGCGGGATAGGTGTTGCACACCGCCGGCTGGGCGTTCAAGATGTTACCGGCGAGATATAGATCACAGACATCCGAATCCAGCTGTTGCCCTGGCTTCGGCATGCTTAGGCGGGAATGACAAACAACAGGATGGAAAAGAAGTGACAGACGCTCCCGGCCAGAACAAAAAGGTGCCAAATAGCATGGTTGTAGGGCAGTCGTTTCCAGACGTAAAAGGCAATGCCGCCGGTATAGAAGAAGCCGCCCAGAAACAAGAGCACGATACCGCCGGTAGGCAGCGACGCCAGCAGTGGTTTAATGGCAATGGTAATACACCATCCCATGCCCGCGTAGAGCACCAGCGAACCCGCTTTCCATTTGTCGATAAGAAAGATTTCGAGGAGGATGCCGAACACGGCCAGGCCCCAAATCACGCCGAACAGGGACCAACCCAAAGCACCTTGCAGGCTGACCAGGGTGAAAGGCGTATAGGTGCCCGCGATTAAAATGAAGATAGAGGCATGGTCGATAATGCGCAGAACGGGTTTAACATCGGGCTGTTGAATGCTGTGATAGAGTGTGGAAGCGGTGTACAGCAAAACCAGTGCGAACCCGAACACCAGGCAACTGACCAGATGCAAGGATGTGCCCTTCACCGACGCATAGGAGGTCAAAGCCACCAGCCCCGCCAGGGCGGCCACAATACCGGCGCCATGTGTTAAGGCGTTGGCAATTTCTTCACGGTACGAATACCGGCTGGGAAAGCTTCTGTCAGATGCAATGGAATGAGTCATCATTCGCCCCTCTGAATCACCGCTCAATTATATGAGATGGGATAAACAGGAGCAAGTGCTCCGCGTTAAGTTGCCGGCAAGGATGTGCCGTGATGCCCCAATCCTTGCCCGCCACATACCTCCCCTGTATATAAATTGGCGCAATTTGAATGTAAAATGGCGCATATCGCCAGTGCATTATAGATTCAAACCTTATAAATTTAATATTGTCAAACGACGATGTGGACAGGAGGTTTGCCATGACAAAAATCGATAATTCAGCCCCGGTAATGGTGACTGGTGCCACGGGCTATGTGGCCGGTTTATTGGTAAAAAAACTGCTGGAGGAGGGATTCACCGTTCACGCACCGGTGCGTGATCCGAACAACCCGGAAAAGCTGAAGTACCTGAATGAGATTGCCGCGGCTACGCCCGGCAAGGTCAAGTATTTCAAGGCGGACCTCCTGGAAGAGGGATCTTACGCGGAGGCGATGACCGGTTGCGAGCTGGTTTTTCATACTGCTTCGCCCTTTAAGGTGAACGTCAAAGACCCACGGAGGGAGCTGGTCGATCCCGCCAAACTGGGAACTCGCAATGTGCTCGAGGAAGCCAATCGCACGCCCTCCGTGAAGCGGGTGGTGCTGACCAGCAGTTGTGCGGCCATTTACGGCGATAATGCGGACCTGCAAAAGACGCCCGACGGCGTGTTCACCGAGGAGATCTGGAACACCAGTTCTTCACTGGCGCACAATCCCTATTCCTATTCAAAAACCGTCGCTGAAAAAGAAGCCTGGAAAATTAATGAGACCCAATCTCGTTGGGATCTGGTGGTGATCAACCCCACGCTGGTGATTGGTCCCGGAATCAACCCTCATGCGACCTCGGAAAGCTACAGCATAATCAGGCAAATGGGTGACGGCACCTTGAAGGCAGGTGCTCCCAAATGGGGATTCGGCGTGGTTGATGTCCGCGATCTGGCCGAGGCCCACTTCCGGGCTGGATTCAAGCCGGAGGCCAAGGGGAGGCACATCATTTCGGGGCACAATACCGATATATTCGCCATGTCCCGGACCTTGCTCGATAAATACGGCAAAGACTTTCCGATCCCACGCAAAGCGCTGCCTAAATGGCTGTTGTGGCTGATTGGTCCAATGGTAGATAAAACCATGACCCGCAAAATCATTGCACGGAATATCAATCTGCCGTGGAAAGGTGATAACAGCAAAGGAATAAGAGAGCTGGGTGTAAGCTATCGTCCATTGGCAGAGTCCATGAACGACTTCTTCCAGCAAATGGTAGACAACGGTCTGGTGAAAAAAGCCGGCTAAGTCTTCCGGTTGCCGGAATCGGAGTAAGCAAAACAGAATTGCCGGTTCGGACCTTTCTGTTGTGATTAGGTGGCGTTTTATGACAAAGGAAATCCGTTTTACGGTTAATTCCAGATGGAAGATGATCCTCAATGATCTGGGTATAAACTTTACCGAAGTGTTGAAGCGCGCAGAATTACCCTTGGATTTGTACACCCGCAAAGATGCCGGCCTCAGCACCGAAGAGTATTTTCGTTTCTGGCGAGCGATGGAATTCATCTTCGATGATCCCGCGTTTCCATTGCGCATTATCCGTGGTATGAGCAGCGAAGCATTCGATCCGCCCATTTTTGCTGCCTACTGCAGCCCAAACCTCAATACTGCCTTGAAACGATTAAGTCGGTTCAAACCACTGATCGGGCCGATGAGGCTGGATGTCGATATTAACGAAGTGTCTACAAATCTGACCATACGGTTTCTGGAAAAAGGTCTCGAAATTCCGGCCTCCCTAACCGCCGCGGAACTGGGCTTTTTTGTTCAACTGGCCAGGATGGCAACGCGGGAACACATTGTCCCGCTTCAAATGATCACACCATGTGATTTACCGTCCTCACGTGATTACGCCGATTTCTTTGGTGTTATTCCCGTCAAGGGTGACGAAATACTCATCTCGTTCTCAGCCGGCGATGCAGCAAAGCCTTTCCTCACCGAAAATGTACAGATGTGGGAATACTTTGAACCAGGGTTACGCAAGCGCCTGTCCGAAGTCAGTGTCGAAGAAGGCATGACAGAACGCGTGCGCGGAGCCCTGCTGGAAATGTTACCCAGTGGACAAACATCGGTTGATGACCTGGCCCGTCGGTTGTTCGTAGGCCGGCGCACCCTGCAAAGACGCCTGGGCGAAGAAGGCACCAGTTTCAAAACCGTTCTCACTGGTGTTCGTGAGGAACTCGCCCGACACTACGTCAGCAAATCCGAGCTGCCTTACCCCCAGATCTCCTTTCTACTGGGTTACGAAGATCCAAACTCCTTTTTCCGTGCCTTCCGTTCATGGACAGGCGCTACACCGGATTCGATTCGCCAAAATGATGGAGGGGCAGACCTAACGGCTGAAGACTGGATGGGCCGAGAGAAGTGCTGACGTCCTGGTAAAGAGTTACACGCGGCATGTAGTAACAAAGTACCTTGTCCGCCAATCTGGGGCCGGCAATACGTAAACCCTTCGGGTTAGGAAAACTGTCACTAGGGGGGACCATTTCGAAACGCGGGATGTGAGACGGAGCATCGGACTTGATGAGAGAGCCGTCCCCCTGGAATCGGACAAAAAAGATCAGACATTACTGCTAAGGAAAGGGTTAAGAAAATCGACACCTGTTTTTGCGATATCTTTGGTATTTCGTGAAACCAGAATCAAGTCATGGACAATCGCGGTCGCGGCAAGAAGACTATCGATAACCGGTAAAGGGTCGGCACGTTCAGGTGACCCCAGACTTCAGCGATTTGGCCGTTGACGGGCAGAATTCTATCTTCCTGGCTCCTTTTCAAAGTTTCCAGCCAACGCTCCAGGGATAACGCCGCCCGGGAATCCCGGCAACGAATCAGTTCGATCCCTTTACGAATTTCACCGATGACCAGGGAACTCAAAAAAATCTGTTCGGGTTGAACTGAATCGAACCGGCGTTTCACCCCGGACTCACAGCGCGTGCCCTTGCGAAGTTCGGACACAATATTGGTATCCAATAGAAATTTCAAAATTCGATCTCGCGACCGTTGTCTCGCGGCCTGTCGAAATCGCTATCCAAGCCTACATCCGGTATCTCAAGGAGCATCTGCTTGATGTCCTTGGAGTTCTCGTCTTCCGCCAAAGCACGGTAAAGGATTGCCCTGTGTTCCGCCTCTGCAGAACGACCGTTCTTCGCGGCGCGGCCCTTAAGGGCTTTTTCAATCTTTTCATCGAGATTCCGAACGAGAAGTTGTGGCATACTGCCCTCCGATATCAATGATAGCACAAGAGAGCAAGTTACTCATATCCTTTACTATCTATCCTTTACAGCAATTCTAAATCTGGACTAGAGGAGACTAGAGGGCCGAGCCGTGGGGAGTTACACGTGACAGGAGTTAAACGTGACGGAGTTACGCGTGACAGGTAGGGAGTTACGCGTGACAGGTAGGAGTTACGCGTGACGAGTTACGCGTGACAGGTAGTGGTAAAAAGCTGAATTTATTTGGATTGTGAACTGCAGAAGCCCGTAAGTGGATTAATAGTTACGCGTGCCAGGTAGTGGTAAAAAGCTGAATTTATTTGGATTGTGAACTGCAGAAGCCCGTAAGTGGATTAATGAGCCGCCTTCGGGGCGTAATGATAGTTACGCGTGACAGGTAGTGGTAAAAAGCTGAATTTATTTGGATTGTGAACTGCAGAAGCCCGTAAGTGGATTAATGAGCCGCCTTCGGGGCGTAATGATA
>JASJCB010000309.1 GCA_030066195.1 Acidobacteriota bacterium | reverse complement strand
GATCTCGGCTTCATCGGCGCGTTCGGGCGCGGGCAGGGCCTTGCGGTCGATTTTGCCGTTGGGCGTCAGCGGGAAGGCGTCCAGCAGGGTGACGGCGGCGGGCACCATGGCCTCGGGCAGTCTTGCGGCCAGGTAACGGCGCAAGTCGCCGGCGTCGATGTCGATGTTGACAACGACATAAGCAAGGAGGCGGTTATCGCCCCGGCCGTCGGGCCGGGCGATGACGGCGGTTTCGGTCACTGCTTCGTGATCGGTCAGCAGGGCCTCGATTTCGCCCGGTTCCACGCGAACACCGCGCACCTTGACCTGGAAATCGACGCGTCCCAGAACCTCCAGGTTGCCGTCGGGGTAGAAGCGCCCGCGATCACCCGTGCGGTACAACAGATCATCCGGGTCTTGCGTGTGCGGGTTGACGACCCAATTGGCGGCGTCAACATCGCCCAGGTAACCCAGGGTGCGGAAGGGAGTGCGAATATAGATCTCGCCCATTTCACCCAGGCCGCACGGTCGCAGATCCGCGCTCAGCACCAGCGCCTGGCTTTGGGGTAGTGCTTTACCGCCGGGTTGGTTGCCCGGCGGCGGTGACGCGGGCACTCGGTAGAAGGTTTTGGCCAGTGTGGTTTCGGTGGTCCCGTACATGTTGACAATGGCCGTTTCATTGCCGAAGCGTTTGCACCAGGCCCTGACCAGTCTCTGATTGAGCGGTTCACCGGCGAGGAAGATATGGCGCAGGGTCAGGAGGTCGCCTTCCTTGGGCGCATTGGTCAGCCAGGAGGCAAGCAGGGACGGGACCGTGTTGAACAGGGTGATCGCCGACTCGGCCAGCCAGGGGATGAGGCGGGTTCCGTCCAAAACGGCGTCCTCGGGCGGCAGATGCAGTTGAGCGCCCACGGACAGGGGTAGAAAGACGTCGCGCAGGACCGCGTCGAAGCTGAGGTTGGACAATTGGGCGGCCCGATCTTGGGGACCGATGCCCGCTTCGCGTCGCTGCCAGTCCAGGAAGTGGCTCAGGCCGCGCTGACAACCCAGAATACCCTTGGGTTTGCCGGTAGTGCCGGAGGTGAAGAAGATATAGGCGGGATCGGCGCCGTTCAACTTCGGCGGGAGGAAGTTGCCGGCGTCCCGATCGGTGCGACCGGTTTTCGGATCGACCGCGATGATCCGGCCCTGCAAGTCATCATTACCGGCCAGGTCCAGGATTAATCGCGCTTTGGTTTCGGTTAGGAGGAGTTCACGACGCGCGAGCGGTAGGCGTGGGTCCAAATTCAACAGCACGGCGCCCGCCCGGAAGGCAGACAGCATGGCGGCGATAAAGCCGAAGCTCCGCGTACCGTGGACGGCAATCACATCCTCGCGCTGCAAGCCCGCCTCTGTCATCACAGCGGCCAAATGATCGGCGGCGCCCAACAATCGGCTGTAGGTCCAAACCTCGCCGCCCCAAACCACGGCAGTATGGTCCGGGGTTTCCAGGGCGCGGCCGGCCACCTGATCGGCAACATTGGCGAAGCCCGGTACTTCCAGCGCTATGGATGGATCGGGCAGCAGCGCCCTTGTTTCGTCATCGGCCAATACGTAGTCGGCAATCGGTTTCTCGGGATCGGCACAGACCTGCGCCAATAAATTGCGGTAGTGGCGCAGCATCAGGCTCATACGCGCCTCGCTGAAGAGGGCGTCCTGGTAGACCGCACGGATGTTCAGTTCGTGGGTACGCTCGGTCATGTAGAGCGTAATCGGCAGCTTGACCTCGGGGTCTTCCTTAGGCATGGGTTCCAGCCGCAGGCCGGTGAGATCCAGGGCCGCCTCGGGCGTGTTGATCAGGTTGAACAGAATATCGAACAGCGGGTGGCGGTTCAGGTTGCGTTCGGGCTGCACTTCTTCCACCAACTTCTCGAAGGGAACCTCGCCGTGGGCAAAAGCGCCCAAAACGGTCTCGCGCACTCGTCCCAACAGGTCCAGGAAGCTGGGATTGCCCGAGAGATCGTCGCGTAGGGCCAGCAGGTTGAGGAAGCAACCGATCAGTGGTTCGACCTCCGATTGACCGCGCCCCGCCACCGGCGTACCGATGACGATATCATCCTGGCCGCTGTAACGTTGCATCAACAATTTGAACGTGCTCAGCAGTGTCATGAACAGGGTCGCCTCCTGGCCGCGGCTAAATGCCCGCAGGCGCTCCAGCAGGTCCACCTCGATGCGCAGGTTCACATAAGCGCTGGTGGGATCGCTCGCGGCGGACATGGGCGCATCGGTAGGCAGGCGCAACGCGGGCAACTCACCGCTGAAATGCTCGCGCCACCAGCCCATCTGGCTGTCGACCATGTCGCTATCCAGCCAGGATCGTTGCCAGGCGGCAAAGTCGGCGTATTGCAGTTGTAGATCCGGGAGGGGCGAGGGTTGCTCGGCCAGGAAGCACAGGTACAACTGAGACAGCTCACGGGTCAGGATCTCGGTGGACCAACCGTCGGAGACGATGTGATGCAGGGTTGCCAACAAGACGTGGTCGCGGTCGTCCAAACGAACCAGCGTGGTGCGAAGTAGCGGACCTCGGGCCAGATCGAAGCGCTTGCGGGCCTCCAAGGCGGAGAGTTGTTCAGCCCCGGGCAGGCGTTCCGCCTCGGGCAGGTGACGCAGGTCGATGACCGGCATATCGATGGTGTAGGGCGGTTGGATGACCTGCACGGGCAGGCCTTCGACCACCTCGAAGACGGTGCGCAGCACTTCGTGGCGGCGTATGATTTCGCTGAGCGCCGCCTCCAATTGAGGCAGAGCGACCGGGCCGCGCAGGCGCATGGGGAAGGGAATGGCAAACGCGGTGCCGCCCGTCTCGTCGCCCTTGTCTTCCATGCGATCTAGGAACCAGATGCGTTGTTGGGCGAAGGAGACCTGAAGCGGCCGGTCGTCCCTGGGTGTAGGCGTCAACGGCGGCAGACCGCCGGATTGCCTGTCCTTCAAGATGCGGATCTGTTCACACAGACTGCCCAGCGAGCGGGCGCTGAACAGAATTTGCAGGGTCACTTCAACGCCCAGTTCGTCCCGAAGACGGGCAATGACGCGCGTGGCCAGCAGTGATTGCCCGCCCAGTTCGAAGAAGTTGTCGGTCAGGCTTACCTTTTCTGCGCCCAGGACCTCCTGCCAAACGGCGGCTACGGTCCGTTCCAGTTCGTCACGGGGCGCCACGAATTCCCGGACGTCCTGTTTCAGGGATTCGGGTGAGGGAAGGGCCTTCAGGTCCACCTTGCCGGTTGCTTTCAGCGGCAGGTTCTCCAGGAAGACCAGGTTGGCCGGCATCATGAATTCGGGCAGGCGCCGCGCCGCGAAGGTGCGCAGGGCGGTCTCCGAAAGCGGATCCAGCGTATCGGCCACCAAGTAGACCACCAGTCGGCGATTGCCCGGTACGTCCTCGCGCACGGTAGCCACGGCGTGGGCAACCCCCGCCGCCTCGCTGAAGACGCTCTCGATCTCGCCCAGTTCAATGCGGAAACCGCGCAGCTTCACCTGGAAATCCATCCGGCCCACGAAATCCAGGCTGCCGTCGGGCAGGTAACGCACAAGGTCCCCGGTGCGATAGAGACGTTCGCCCGCATCACCGAAGGGATTGGGAATAAAACGTTCCGCTGTCAGGCTCGGACGGTTCGCATAGCCCCTGGCCAGGCCGTCGCCGCCGATGAGCAGTTCCCCGGAAACGCCCACGGGGACAGGAATCAGGTTGAGGTCCACCACGTAGACACGCGTATGGTTGATCGGGCGGCCGATGGGAATCGCATTTCGGCTGTCGTCTCGATCCTCGACGGCGTGGACGGTGGTGAAGGTAGCGCTTTCCGTGGGTCCGTAACCGTTGAACAGCTGCACATGCGGTAGGGCTTGACGGGCACGGCGCACGTGACTCTGAGAAGCCGCCTCACCGCCGAACAGCAATCGGGTCAGGCCCGAGAGCACTGTCGGATCGTCCTCGATAACCAGGTTGAAGAGGGTCGAGGTCAGCCACAGCGTGTCGACCGCGTTGCGCGCCAGTTCCATGCCCAGGTCGGCGGTGCTGGGTACGCGGTCCGCAAAGATGACCACCTTGCCGCCGTTGATCAGCGGACCCCAGATTTCCAGGGTGGAGGCGTCGAAGCTGATCTGGGCCAACTGCATCATGGTATGCAGGTCTTGGGCATAGTCGTTGCTATAGAACAGGCGCAACATACCGCGGTGTGTGACCTGGACGCCCTTGGGTTTACCGGTGGAACCGGATGTGTGCATGATCGCGGCCAGGGAGTTACCGTCGATTTCGTACTCCGGCAGGTTTTGTCGCATGCCGGTGGGTTGGAAGGTATCCAGGCAGATGACATGTGCGCCGGATTGGGGCAGACGGTCTTTATAGGCTGTCGTGGTCAGGACGACGGGAAAGCGTAAATCCTCGAAAATGCCGGTAAGGCGCTTGCCGGGGTCGTTGGGATCCAGAGGCACGTAGGCGGCGCCGCTGAGCAGAATACCCAACAGGCCGCGAATAAGATTCGGCGAACGGTCGATCATCACCGCGATCGGCGTATCCGGTCCCGCGCCCAGGGCGCATAGATGCGCGGCCAGTTGCTCCGCGCCTTCCAGCAGGGCCTCGTAGGTCAGGGTTTGCGGGGTGGGATGCGAGGTCGTCAGCGCCACGGCGTCCGGGTTCCGTTGCGCCGTCTGTCTCACCAGGTCATGCACGCCCTGGCGGCGGGGGTAGGTCCACAGCGTACTGTTCCAGCCGTGCAGCATTTGCTCGCGTTCGGCTTTGGTCAGCAAGGGCAGGTGATCGACCGGGGATTCAGGTGAGGCCAGGGCGCCGATAGCCAGGGTCTTGAAATGCTCGGCCATACGGGCGATGGTGCCGCGATCGAACAGGTCGGTGTTGTATTCGAAGGCGCAGGCATATCCGCCGGGCGTTTCGTTGACCATCAGGGTCAGGTCGAACTTGGCGGTGTTGTGACTGCCCGGCATGGGGGCCAGGGTGAAGCCGGGCAGTTCCCAGTGTTCCTCGGGCGCGTTTTGCAGCGAGAACATAACCTGGAAGACGGGCGTGCGGCCCATATCGCGCTCAGGTTGAACCGCGTCTACGACCTGTTCGAAAGGCGCGTCCTGATGGGCGTAGGCTTCCAGCGCGGTGCGTTTGGTTCGGTTGACCAGTTCAGCCAGGTTCGGGCTGCCGCTGAGATCATTGCGCAGCACGATGGTGTTGACGAAGAAACCGATCAGGGATTCGATCTCGGCCCGCGTGCGGTTGGCGATAGGCGTACCCACCACGATGTCATCGCTGCCGCTGTATCTCGCCAGTAGCGAGGCAAAAAGAGCTTCCATAACCATAAAGCCGGTGCTGCCGGTTTGTCGGCCAAGCGCTTGGATTTTTTCCTGAAAATCTGCCGGAAGATGGAAGTCATGGGTCGTTCCCACAAAGCGCATGACCGCTGGTCTGGGTCTATCGGTGGGCAGTTGCAGCAGCGGGTCGATGCCTTCCAGTTTGTTGCGCCAGAAGGTGATTTGGGCTTCCAGGGCTTCACCGCTGAGCCATTGCTGCTGCCAGGCAGCGTAGTCGGTGTACTGTATGGGCAGAGGAGCCAGGACATCGGCTAACTGTTCAGCGGAGGGTTTTTCCAGGAGACGGGCTTTGTCGTACAGCGCCACCAGTTCGCGTACCAGAATACCGGTAGACCAGCCGTCCGAGATAATGTGATGCGTGTTGAAGAGGAAGACATGGTCGTCCTGGGCCAAACGGATGAGATAAACCCGGTAAAGTGGTCCCTCGGCCATGAGGAAGGGGCGTTTTTTATCGATTGCGGCCAGTTGGGCGGCGGCAAGCGCGTTTTCTGCCGACAGGCCGGAGAGGTCCATAAAGGGGATATGCACCTTGCCGATCGGCCTGATCAGCGGCGCCGGCGTGCCGGTGTCTTGCGTAACCACTGTGCGTAGCGTCTCGTGGCGGTTGACAATGGTCGTCAGCACGGCTTCCAACGCGTCCGTGCGCAAGGGACCTTGCAGGCGCAGGACACCGGGGATGTTGTAGGCGGTGACGTGGCTTTCGGCCGACATGCGCTCCAGCAGGTCCAGGAACCACATGCGTTGCTGGGCGTGGGTGAGCACGGGCGGCTGTTGCGGATCTCGCGGTCCAACGGGCGGTAGTTGAACCACGCCCTCGGCGGCGCTGACGGCCTCGGCCAGGTTGGCGAGGGTGCCGGCGGCGAAGATATCGCGTAGGGGCAGTTCCACATCGAAGATCTCGCGAATTCGGGAGACCAGACGCGTGGCCAACAGGCTGTGTCCGCCCAGTTCGAAGAAATCGGCGTCCACGCTGACCCGCTCCAGATGCAGCAGTTCGGCCCAAATGGAAGCCAATTCGGCCTCGATGCGGTTGCGAGGCGCGACATGGGTTGCGGCAGCCGTGGATCGTTGCGGGGCGGGCAGGACTTTGCGGTCGATTTTGCCGTTGGGCGTTAACGGGAAACGGTCAAGGGTCACGAACACGGCGGGAATCATGTAGTCCGGGAGGCGGCCGCGCAAGTGGTTGCGTAGGAGGCTTTCATCCGGTTCCCCGTCGGCGGTCAGGTAGGCAACCAGCATTGCATCGTTTTCCAAAGTATGCAACGTGACCACGGCCTGAGTAATCGGTTCGGCGGTAGTCAGCGCCGCCTCGATTTCACCCAATTCGATGCGGAAGCCGCGCAGTTTGACTTGGTGGTCGATCCGACCCAGGAAGGCGATATTCCCGTCCGCCAGGTATCGAACCAGGTCGCCGGTTGCGTACAATCGGTCACCCGGATGTTTACTGAACGGATCAGGAACAAAGACCGCGGCTGTCAAAGCGGGTCGGTTGTGATAACCGGCGGCCAGGCCGGCTCCGCCGATGAAGAGTTGGCCCGCTACGCCGATGGGTACGGGTTGCATGTGGCGATCCAGCACGTGCAGGCGCGTATTGGCAATGGGTCGGCCGATGGTTTCGGCCGCGTCGCCGCTTCCCGCGTCGGTGATCCGGCGCACGGCGGACCAGATGGTGGTTTCCGTGGGTCCGTAGAGGTTCCAGAGCGCCTTACCACGTGTTAGCAGTTCGGCCGCGAGATTACGGGGCAGGGCTTCGCCGCCGCAGAGAATCGTCAGGTTGGGCGCGCCTTGCCAACCGGAATCCAGCATCGATCGCCAGGTTGCGGGTGTGGCCTGCATAACAGTGGCCTCGTGTGTGTCGATCATATCGATCAGGGCCTTGCCATCCGCTGCCTGCTCGCGAGTGGCGAGGACGATGCGCGCACCGGTCATCAGGGGTAGGTAGAGTTCCAAGCCGGCGATGTCGAACGAAATCGTAGTGACCGCCAACAGGCAGTCGTCCGCTGAGATGCCCGGTTCGTTGCTCATGGAAGCCAGGAAGTTGACAAGCGCATGGTGGGATATGGTGACACCCTTGGGTTTGCCGGTTGAGCCTGAAGTGTAGATGGTGTAAGCGTTGCCGAAGTCCACATCTTCCGGAGGGGCGTCGGCTTCGGCTGGTCGGTCCAAATGAATGATTTCGGCTTGCGTGTCGGGCAGGCCGGCCGCGTCGGCTTGGGTGGAAAGCACCAGCCGGGGCCGGGCGTCTTCCAGCATGGCGGCAATACGAGCCTTTGGAAAACCCGGGTCCATGGGCACGTAAGTCGCTCCCGAGGTCAGGATACCCAGCAGGCCGACAACCATTTCCGGCGAACGCTCCAGGTAGATGCCCACGGCTTCGCCGTTCCGTACGCCTTTTTCCCGAAGGACACCGGCAACATGAAACGCTTGCTTTGTCAGCCGTTCGTAGGTCAGCGTGGTCTCGCCGAAGATGAGCGCGGGTTGTTCCGGGTTCCGCGCCGCACGCGCCGCAATCAGTGAATGGACGGGTTGGGCGGGAACCGGCCGCTCGGTCCGGTTCCAGTCTTCCAGCAACGCCGTGCGGGCCGTATCATCCAGCAGGTCCAAGCGGTCCACGGCGCGACCGGGGTCTTCAGCGATGGAAGCCAGCAGGCGGCGCCAGCATTCGCCCAGCCGTTTGGCGGTGGATGCATCGAACAAATCGGTGTTGTATTCAAAGGACGCGACCAGGGCATCACCCGTTTCCACGGCAGCCAGGGAAAGATCGAAACGGGCCGTACCATGGGGCGCTTCCTGAGGGGCCAGAGTGAGGCCGGGTAGTGAAAGGTCCCCGCTGCCCGGCGTGTTCTGCAACACGAACAGCACCTGGAACAGCGGCGAGTGGCTCAAATCCCGTTCCGGCTGCACCGCCTCCACAATCAATTCGAACGGAACATCCTGGCGGGAGAAGGTTTCCAATGTTTCGGTTTTGTGGCGAGCCAACATGTGTTCGAAAGTTTCGTCGCCGTCGATACGGCAGCGCAGGACCAGCGTGTTGATGAACAGGCCGATCAGGGGTTCGATTTCCTTGCGCTCCCGGTTGGCAACCGGAGTACCGGTCAAGATATCGTTGCCGCCGCTGAAGCGCGCCAGCAGCAAGGAAAAGGCCGCGTGCAACATCATGAACAGGGTGGCGCCGCGTTCTGTGCAGAGGGCGCGTAGTCGGTTCACAACCTCGGCTTCGACGCCGAACGAATGGATGGCGCCGCGATAGGTCTGCATCGCCGGGCGGGGGCGATCGGTCGGCAGTTCCAACAATGTGGGCGCGCCGTAGAGGTATTGCCGCCACCAGTCCAAGCGGGCGGTCAAATTGTCGCCGCTCAGCGTGCGCCGTTGCCAGTGAGCAAAGTCGGCGTACTGGACCTCGAGCTTGGGAAGGGGTGCGGCTTCACCGGTCAGTTCGGCGTGGTATGCCGCTGTCAACTCTTTGATCAGGACACCCATGGACCAACCGTCCGCGATGATATGGTGAAGCGACAGCGTCAACACATGAGTTTCCACATCCAGGCGCAATAAGCGAACTCGAAAGAGCGGACCTCGCGTCAGATCGAAAGGCAAGCCCGCTTCTGCCGAGGCAATCGCTTTCGGGATTTCCTCGGATCGCGGGAGACCGCTCAGGTCGATCAAACGCAAAGCGCCGATATGCGGTGTGTCAATGGCTTGAACCGGACGCCCCTCCACCGTGATAAAGCGGGTGCGCAGTGCCTCATGTCGATGGATCAAGCGATCCACGGCGCGGCCGAATGCGGCGGCGTCCAGCGAACCGTTCAGGCGATATGCCGAGGCAATGGTATAAGTTGCCGAACGGCCTTCCAGTCGGTCCATGAACCAGAAACGCTCCTGGCCGTAAGACAGCGGCAGGTCACCGTCACGGGGCACGGGACGGACCGCATCTACATCCGTGACTTCAGCGGTTTCCGAGTCCAGCCAACGGCCCAACTTGCGCGGCGTAGTGTTTTCAAAGAGGACTGGCAGCGGCACCCGCACCTTGAAGGGGTCGCGAAGCCTGGTGATCACTTGAATAGCCAGCAGCGAGTGGCCGCCCAACTGGAAGAAATCGTCCTCTGCCGAGACTTTGTCCAGACCCAGAACCTCGGCCCATACGGCGCACAGGGTTTCCTCGGTGGCCGTGGCGGGAGCCACGTGTTCAATGAGGGTGGGGCCGGCGTCCAATTGGTCGGGATGGGGCAGCGCCTTGCGGTTCAATTTGCCGTTGGGTAGCAGCGGCATGGCTTTCAAACCCACGAAGCGGGTGGGAATCATCGCATCGGTCAGGCGGCGAGACAACCAGGACCGAAGTTCGTCCAGAACAGCAGGAGCAGGTGGGAAAATCTCGGCACCCTGACCGCCCAGATCCGGCCCGGTAAGATAACCCGTCAATCGTTTTTCGCCGTTGCGGTCAAGATTGATACCCACGGCGGATTCAGCGACCAGGGCATGGCGGGCCAATACGGCCTCCACCTCACCCAATTCCACGCGTACGCCGCGAATCTTGACCTGATTGTCCATCCTGCCCAAGACCTGGAGTTGACCGTCGATCCGGTAGACACCGCGGTCACCCGTGCGATAAACGATGTCGGCGGCATCGTCGCGCAAGGGGTTGGGAATGAAGCGTAGCGCTTCTTCTTGAGGAGCGTTCAGGTAGCCGTCACAGGCGAATGGGGTGCGGATGATAATTTCGCCCGGTTCACCGAGAGCACACAACTTACCCGATCCATTGAGGATGATGATTTGCGTATCCGGCAGCGGCAGACCGGCGGATTGTGGGCCGTAGTCGGGTTTGCCCGGAATGCGGCGACAGGTTTTGACCAGCGTAGTTTCGGTGGGTCCGTAAATATTGACCAGTTCGCCGC
>JASJCB010000308.1 GCA_030066195.1 Acidobacteriota bacterium | reverse complement strand
GATATCCCTCTTGGATTCCAGGGTTTGGAGGATGGTCTCCATGACTTTCTCGCGTTGGAAGTCGTTGCGAACGGGTGCTGTGCTCATTGATGACTCCTTTTGTTGCCGCTGATGAACCCTCATCAACGCTAACGGAAGCAATGCTTTGTGGTGGATTGGGACAGACCGGTAGCCATTGCAGTTCGGTTGGCCGAGCTGCCTGGCCGGCGCGTTTTTCCCATGAGGGTTGATGAGGGTTCATCAGCGGTTGAATTTTGTTCTTGGAAAACAGTCTCTACTATATATATCTCCAGACGAATCGCGGAACGTCCGGTTATTTCTTCAGGTGAGAATCAATTTTTACATTTCCCCCCGGTTATTACCTGCTCGGCGTAGAAATACAGCCGTTTCGGTTGTTTTTGGCCTTCATCATTACAAAAGCGCTGTTTCTATTTCGCCCGGGCATTTGCAACAGGTTCATGAGGTTGTGCCGGATCGTTTTGGGCGCGTTGTTTGAAGCCGAAGCATGCCTTTCGCAAAAGATGGGCGCGCCGTCCAACTCAGCGGTCTCTCTGATCACGACCCAGCCGCGGGGAATTTCTACACAAACAAGCTACTTGAAGCTTGAAGCCTGAAGCTTGAAGCTTGTTTGCACCACCCTGTCAGGTTTCGGCGACCTTATCCGTATACCGGCGGGGGGAGTGTGTGCGTTTAATCCGTCGGGAAGTTCGCAGATGGATACGGAGTGCGGGTTGTTTTTTTTGAAGCAGGCTTTTTGCGCCTTATGTCTGATTGCCTCTCCTTTAGTTGCGGCCGATGAGTTGGTCATTCCAAAAATAGACGGGACGCCTACCCTGGCCGATTTCGAGAATATGGCGCCGGGTACCGACCTGGCCCGGAGTATGGTCAAGGTCACCGACTTTATTCAGCGGGAACCGGTCGACGGCAGGCCCGCGACCCGGCAGACCGAGGTCTATTTGGGTCACGATACCAAGACCCTGTACGTCATCTTCCTGGCTTTCGATGACGAGCCTGACAAGATTCGCGCCCATATGGTGCCTCGTGAGGATATCAACGACGACGATACCCTGAACATCCTCATCGACAGCTTCAATGATCAGCGGCGCGCCTATATGTTCCGCTGCAACCCTTTGGGTATCCAGTGGGACGGCACGTGGTCCGAACAAAGCTCCTTCGACGAATCCTTCAACGCGGTCTGGCGCTCGGAAGGCAGGGTCAACGATCAGGGCTACCAGGTGCGTATGGCCGTGCCTTTCAAGGCATTTCGCTTTGCCGGCGGCGATCGCCAGGTCTGGGGCATCATGTTCAATCGCGATATTCCCCGTTTGAATGAGGAAGGCTACTGGCCCCGCTATACCAACCGTATCCAGGGTCGCCTGAACCAGGCGCAGAAGACCGTCATCGAGGGCAACCTCTCTCAAGGCCGCAATCACCAGTACATTCCCTATGCGACCGCGCGCTCCTTCGAGTTATTGGATGACGATTCCGCCGAATTCATCGATGACGACTTCGACGGCGATGCCGGGATCGACGCGAAATTCGTCATCAACGACAACATGGTTGTGGACGTGGCCGCCAATCCGGATTTCAGCCAGGTGGAATCGGACGATCCCCAGATTACGACGAATCAGCGGTTCGAGGTCTTTTTCCCCGAACGCCGTCCCTTCTTCCTGGAAAATGCCGATATCTTCGGCGGCCCCATCAACCTGGTCTTCACCCGGCGTATCGCCGATCCCAGCGCCGGGGTTCGCTTGACGGGCAAAGCCGGGAAATACGGCATCGGCACCTTCGTTATCGACGACGAGGCGCCCGGCAAGGTGGCCGCTCCCGGCTCTTCCGGCGACGGTGACCGGACGCATATCGGCGTGGTGCGCATTACCCGTGATGTCCTCTCCCAGTCCAAGGTGGGCATTACCTACACGGGCCGAGAGTTCGACGACCGTTGGAACCACGTCTTCGCCACCGACGGCCGGATTCTGGTAGATGAAAACTGGAGCGCCAACTACGCTTTGATCGGCAGTAAAACCGAAGATGAAGACGGAACCACGCGCAACGGTCACCTGGCCACTTTCTACATGGATCGCGAGGCGCGCAACTGGGACGCGCATATTCATGCCTCAGATACCCATGAGGAGTTCGAAACGCAACTGGGTTTTCTGCGTCGCGTCGCCCAGCGTCCCGGTTTGAGTAACATCCATGCCAGAACCAACTACGACTTCTGGCCCGAGAACAGCAAGATCGTGAACTGGGGGCCGGCTGCAAGCTACAACTACGGTTACGACAGAAACTCCGGCAAGCGTTTGGATGCGGGCGGCGATGTCGAAATGAAAGTGGAAATGGTGGGTAAGACCGAAATTGAAATAGGCTTCGAATTCAACAAGGAACGCGTCACGCCTGACGATTTCGACGCCTTGGTTGCCGATAAGGATTTCAATTACGAATCCCTCGAATTCGAATTCGAAACGGCGCGCTGGAAAGCTGCCGAGTTGGGTCTGAGCGTGGCTTACGGTGAGGAACCCAACTTCGAACCCGCCGAGGGCCGCGAGCCGGAACTGGCCGATTTCATGGCCGCTCGAGCGGGCATGCAACTGAGACCCATTCCTCCGTTGCGCATCGACCTGACCTATCTGTACATTCAACTGGAAGACAAGGAGGGCGGCGAGCGCATTTTTGAGGAACGCATCGGCAGAGGCCGCGTCAACTGGCAGTTCACCCGTGAATTATCCATGCGCATGATTTTGCAATACGAATCCCTGGCCGTGGACCCGTTACGAACGGCCTTGGAACGGGAGCGGGGGATAAACGGCGATTTACTGTTCACCTGGCTGGTCAATCCCTGGACATCGCTGTACGTGGGTTACAATTCCAACTGGCGCAACGTTCAGATCATCGACGACGAGTTCGGCCGCCGCGTGATTCGAACCGATAGCGACCTGGAGAAGGACGCCCACCAGTTCTTTCTCAAATTCAGTTACTTGTTATGAGGCCCGGGCCGTATGGACCGCAAACAGCATCTGGCCGCCTTCCTGGAACAATACATTACCGAGCGTCGGCGGGACCTTTTCGACCGCGTCCTGGCTTCGCGCACCCGTTATCTCACCCTGGTCGTGGAAGATCCGGCCAGCGCGGGCGACGCGAGTGCGGTGATGCGCAGTTGCGAGATCTTCGGTATTCAGGACCTGCACCTCATTGCCCGCAAGAACCGCTTCGAAGTCAGTAAGGGCGTGGCCGTCGGTTCTTCCAAATGGGTAACCACCCGCATTCACGGCAGGGGAGAGGGCGACCCGGACGCCACGGCGGAATGTGTTCACGTGTTGAGAGCGAAGGGTTACCGCCTCGCGGCGCTCTGCGCCGGGAAGGACGGTATCGCCATTGACAAACTACCGTTAGACCGGCCCCTGGCCGTTTGCCTGGCCGGCGGCGAGGTTGGACTCAGCAAAGAACTGCATCAGGCGGCCGACCTGCATACACATATCCCGGCGGCGGGTTTCACCCAAACCTTCAACATCTCCGTATGCGCGGCCCTGGTGTCGGCAAGCCTCACCAATCGTTTGCACGCTTCCCAAAACCCCTGGCGGTTGACCGAGGAAGAGACGCTGAACTTGCGCCTGGAGTGGCTTGCCAAAATGCCGAAACGCCTGGGTCAACTCCTGGAGCGCTATCGAGAGGACAACAACCTGGCCCCGGATTTCCCGGCGACGATCGATGCCGGTGAAGAGTTCCGCAAGCTTTGCCGAAAGCATGGGTTCTAAGCCGGGCCTACATTTCCTTGCGGGCTTTCTGTACGAATAAAAAAGGCGGCCCGGGTGAAGGGCCGCCTTGATTTGAGGTCATCGGATCGTTATTCGTCGCGATCGAATAGCGGGAAGGGCCTCAGAATAAAGTTATCGTAGAGATCCTTCATCCCAAAGTAACAGGTCGGTTTCGCCGGAGTGGGTTGACCACCCTGGCCCAGGATCAAGGTACCGTCCTGGCCGACCGGGAATACGCTTTCTATGCGTACCGGTCCCTTTTCGTCGTACTCCACGCAGTGGGCGTAGGTGGAGCGCGCCCCCCACGGCGTTCCTTCAAAGAAGGTTCCCAGCAGCGGGTGCGGATACTCTAACGTGCCGCGGCCGTCGATACCCCAGGGCTGGTCGCCCAACTCGCCCAACACTTCCATCAGCGATAAGTCGATAATCGCTTCTAAGGTTTGGGGCGCGGAAGGGTTCTGAAGGTTGCGCGGCCAATGGCGGAACGTGTTCCGTCGCAGCGAGGAATCGGGGTGCAGCAAAGGAATCAGGACTTGTAAGCGGAAGGTATTGTTGCCCGCGCTGCCGAAATCATCGTCGAAGGTTTTCTCCAGTACGCGATCTGACCAGGCATCCAGCAGAACCCAGGCGTCGGAGATATCGGTGCCGTTAACCCAGGCATCCGGCCCGCCCGCTACCCGGTGCTCGTCGTAATCGGCGAACAGGGCGTTGACCAGATTGGCCGTATCCGCGTCCTGGCGATTGGCCGAGGCCATGAATGCGTCTTTCAACCATGGCCAGGTACTGCCGCCGCCGGAACCGCTGCCGGTGCCGAAGGCTTGTGTCGCCGAAATATTCACGGCCAGCGCTTTGAGATCTTCGAAGGTTACGTTGTCATTCTCCCGCAACCATTTCTGAACTACCTCGGCGCGGTGGTAACGACCGTAAAAATAATTGGCGGAGGTATCGTCATAGTCGACGGAAGCCTTGTTGTTCCAGCCGGCGTAGAAGCCCTGGCTCGTGTTGCGGTCGTTGACCGGTTCGTGCACCACGTCGGCATCCCATTCCAACGGCGGGGCCAGGAAACCTTGAGGCAAACGGTATTCACCCAGAGGACGCACGGGGTTTCGGCCCGACATCCAATAGGCGATATTACCGTCGCGGTCGGCATAGCAATAATGCTGGGTGACGCCCAGGTTGGCCACGCCCTGGTGGAATTCATCCATGCTCTGGGCGCGCGCCAGCGTCAGGCTACCCTCGGCTATATTCCACTCTTTTCCCCAACTCGCGTATTTCCAGGACAGAAGGAAGCCAGCCTGCTCAAAAACAGGGCCGCGTGAGGAGCGATAAACGGGGATGACCACATCCTCGCCGCCGTTTACCTTGATGGTCTCCACATGGTGGAGGAACACGTCTTCCTCGTTTTCCAGGTACCAGTCCCAAGTGTTGGTATGGCCCACTTGCATGGACCATGCATGATGCGGCGTGCGGCCGATCAAAATACCCGGAACGCCGATCACCGTCATGCCGGAGATGTGAAGATTGGCCTCGTCACTGACGATGGAGCCTTCCATAACGATTGCCGGCGATTCAAAACCCATCTGCGGTCCGGAATAGATGATGGGATTGCCCGAGGCGGTTTTGCTACCGCTGACTACCCAGGCATAGCTGCCGCCTTTCACATTGGCGCCCAATTCGTCCAGCATCTCGCGACTTTGATCCAAGCGGGAACGCATACCTTCCACCCAGCCGCGGATGTCGGGTGCGCTTGCCACATCTTTGGCGTTGATGACGGGTTTCGTCTTGGCGGCAACGGCTGCCTTGGCGGCAGCATCCGCGGGAATCATGGTCGGCGCCTGCGGATCGTTCAACCAACGCATGTCCTGGAAGATATTGATGCCGTCAACCAGGCCGTATTGACCGGTCAGGTCCAACAAGATCAAGGCATTCTCGGCCTGGCTGAGGCCCAGGTTGCCCAAGGATGAGAAGTTACGCTGTAATTGCGACACCCAGCGCATCAGGTCGCGCACGGTCCAGGACTCTACCTGGAAGATACCCAAACCTAAAAACTCGAACGGGATCAGCGAGGGGGTTGCGTTGACCTCGGCAATGCGGCGGTTGAAGCCGTCTACATAGCCTTGGACGGCCTCCTGACTTTCAGGGGATAATGCCGCGAAGTAGTCGTCCAACTCCTGGTCGGAATACCCGGAGGAGCGTACCAGGGCATCCTGGTTGACCAGATCGGGACCGAACAACTCGGCCAGGCGACCACTTGAAACGCGCTTGTAGAATTCGGCTTGCCATAGGCGGTCAGATGCTTCGTTGTAACCTTGCATTTCCATGGTGTCGTAAACGGTGCCGCCGTTGATGGACCAGACACCGACCTGGTCCCGGTTGGAAGCGGCCTTGCTGAGCGGTCGGGCTCTGGTGCGGGACACCAGGATATTTCCCTTGCCGGCAGCGGAACCGCGATAGGACACAAGCGTCATCAACTGGGTGCCGGCAATGTGGAACCAGGTATCTTTTTCGGGAACAAAGGGAGAGCCCTCGGGGCCGCCTAAAACATAACCCACCCTGCCGTCGGGCAGCAGTTCGGCTGCAATGCGGGCGGCATCCAGGATATTGCCCTGATTGTCTCGCTGGGTCACCCAGACATCGGTGGGGTGATCGCCGGTATTGGCAAGTACCAGCGCATCGGATTCAACGGACCAATCCCCGGGGGTGATCCGCCAACTGGAAGCCCTTTGACGACTGACGTGGGAAAGGTCGTTCAGTTTCTTTTCGAACTGCGATGTCAAGGACATCGCCCTGCTCTCCGTACTCTTCTTGCCGGCGGCAACCGCGGAAGCCGGCAGCAGCAACAAGGCCGACATCAACAAGCCGGTTATCTTTTGCATGTAGAATCCTCCCTCGGAACTAAAAATCGCCGATGCGATCTTTAACTATGCGACTTTCTATTACATCTTTCATCATAATGTGTTGTGCGGTTTCTCGCTAGAAGAAAAATGAAACACTGTTCAGGTCGCTCGTTTTTATTTTGTTCGGAGAAGCGTACGACTGCCGGGTTCGTCCAGGTTGCCGACGGTGATTTGAACCCGCTTCACCGGGACTCCCCCATGTATGGCAGGCCTGCCGCCGTAATCCGGGCGTACTCCGCCCGGTATATACGCGCCTGAAAAACGAATTTTTGGAGAACTGCCGGTTCGAACACCGTCGGCTCATACTTCCATATAGTTTCTCAGCGGGAGTTGACGGGGAAACGGGGCCAGGTAGGTTTGTTGATTGGCCCAGGGATGCGGGTTCTTGCGGAGGTGATGCTTCAACAGGGTGAGCGGGACGCTGAGGGGCACCAGGTGACCGCGATATTGCTCCACGCAGTCGTGCAATTCGGAACGGTCGGACGGGGAAAGGTGGTTTTTAAGAAAGCCCAGAAACCGTTGCAGAACTTGAACGTGATATTTCATGCGCGGCGATAAAGCCAGGCAGGCCATGAAACCCTTGCCGTATTGTTCGACCAACGGGGAGAGAGGTTCCTTGCCGGCCAGGGCGACCAGTTTTCCCAACTTGCGAGCCTGACCGGGATGATGGGCGATCAACAGCATCTTCTGGCGTGCATGGAACTCCACCAGACGGGCCGGGGACACACCGGAACTGAGGAGGTCGCGCCAGGCTTTGAAAGCATAGACCCGAACCGCAAAATTTTCCCGCAAACGGGGATCGTTCAGGCGACCCTCTTCCTCCATCGGCATGAGCGGATACGCTTTTTTCAGGGCGGCTGCAAACACGCCCATACTTGTGCCTTTCTTGTTGCCGTCTTCTTTATAGAGGGGTACGCGCTCCATACCGCAGGAAGGAGATTTCTTTTTTAGAATGAAGCCGTGAAGGGTCCTGGCCGCCGGCAGCCTTAAAAAGTGTTCGGCGGCGGAACGCACCTCCACAGTCCAGTCGCGGCCGGTATTGCTGCCGATGACACGCGGGCTTTCCTCGTCGCCTACCAGGCGGACCGCTTCGCGCGGCGTTCCCATTCCGGCTTCCATTTCCGGGCAGAAAGGAACCCAATTGAAGACCTTGTCCAATACGTCAGTCACGAAACGGGCGCGGCTGTGACCGCCGTTGAAACGCACTGCTTCGCCCAGCAGGCAACTGGAAACGCCGATATTTGGTTTGCTGTCAAAAAACATGTCCACGGAGACCCCCTATCCAAGGTTTGTCTAAGATCCATCCCATAAAATAGGTTTTTATCCAGGGTTTGTCAAGTGTGTCCACCACATAATCCAGCTTTTGTCCACCCTGCGCATTTTTGTTTTCTTGGGTTAGAATAGGGAACCCGGCCCGTCGGCCGGCGCCGGCGATAGAGGGGAATCCAGTGCGTATACGTGAAAAATCGGTCATTTTTTGGATGCGACGTGATCTGAGGCTGGAAGATAATCGAGGCCTGTACGAAGCCTTGACCAGTGGTTATCGCGTACAAATCATGTTCGTGTTCGATCGCGCCATCTTGGATGCCCTACGTCATCAGAAAGACGCGCGGGTTTGTTTTATTCACCAACGCCTGACCGCGATTCAAGAGCGCTTGACAGCCCTCGGCGCCTCATTGTGGACCCACTACGGCAATCCGGCTGAAGCCTTCGAGAAACTGCTGGAAGATCATGACATCCAGGGTGTTTATTGTAATCGCGACTACGAACCCTATGCGAGGGAACGGGATGCGGCGGCGGCGCGTCAGCTGGACGCCTTGAATATTCCCTTCCACGATTTCAAGGATCAGGTAGCGTTGGATCGGGACGAGGTACTGACGAAAAACGATACGGCATATTCGGTCTACACGCCCTACAAACGCCGTTGGCTGGCTCTACTTAAAGAAGAGGACCTGCTGCCTTGTCCATCTGAGAAGCATCTGGACGGACTGGTGCGCGTCCTGCAACCCTATCCCCTGATCAGCCTGGAGGAAATGGGCTTCAAGGAAACCGGCACACGTTATCCGGCGGCTGCTGTTGACGAGACCGCCCTCCGAACCTACGGTGAGACCCGGGACCTCCCCGCCATGGACACGACCTCCCGATTGGGTATTCACCTGCGCTTCGGCACGGTCAGCATCCGAGCCATGATTCGGAAGGCCCGGGAATTGGATCCCGTCTGGCTCAGCCAGTTGATCTGGCGTGAATTTTTTATGCAGATCCTCTACCATTATCCCCATGTCGTCGGCGGTCCCTTCCGCAAGGAGTACGCTCATATCCCCTGGCGAAACGACCCGGAAGATTTCGAGCGCTGGTGTAACGGCACAACCGGTTATCCCATTGTGGACGCCGGCATGCGCGAATTGAACGCTACCGGATATATGCACAACCGGGTGCGCATGATTACGGCATCCTTCCTATGTAAGCACCTCTTGATCGACTGGCGTTGGGGCGAACGTTACTTCGCGGAAAAGTTGCTGGACTTCGAATTGGCCGCCAACAACGGCAACTGGCAATGGGCCGCGGGGACCGGATGCGATGCGGCGCCCTACTTTCGCGTGTTCAACCCATGGACTCAGGCGCAAAAGTTCGATCCGCAAATGACCTACATCAAGAAATGGGTGCCGGAGTTGCTGGAGCCCGGTTACCCCGCACCCATGATCGACCACAAATTCGCCAGGCAACGAGCCTTGGACACCTATAAAACCGGCCTGGGTGTCAAGGAAAAGGAAACTCCTCAAAAAGATCTTTTCAGTTGATCGTCCTGTCAGGGATGCGCCAAGCCGTCACTTTCGGCGAATCATCAATTGACCGCATGGAAGTGTTCCCCTAGAATAGGTTGGCCGGATTTGAATCCGCGCTCAGCAAAATAATGACATCCGCGAAAACGCTCATGGGGAATCCGGTTTGAGTGTTTAGTGTTATAGAGGATGACCCCCTTATAACCTGAGGAAAAGATAGAGCACAGACAGACAAGGAGAGGCGCACATGGATCGGGCAGAATTGTCCTTGGGTAACCAAAAGATTGAACTTCCAATTGTCGTTGGCAGCGAAGGTGAAAAGGCCGTCGACATTTCCAAGTTACGAAGCCAAACGGGCTTCATTACCTTGGACCCCGGGTATGTGAATACCGGTAGTTGCGAAAGCAAAATTACTTTTATCGACGGCGAGAAGGGCATCTTGCGTTATCGCGGCATCTCTATCGAAGATGTTTGCGGCAACCTGGATTTCCCCGAAACCGCCTACATCATTATCTACGGCGACCTGCCCACCCAGGAGCAGTACAATGAATTTTTGGGCAAGATTCATCGTCACATGTCGTTGGAGCCCGGCATAGTCGGTTTGTTGCGGACCTTCCCCGAAAATGCGCATCCCATGTGTAAACTCATGGCCGCCGTTTCCAGCCTCTCCGCCTACTACCCTTACGACGTACATTCCGAATCGGATACCGACGAGGCTGTGATTCAGTTCTTCGGCATGATGCCCGGTCTCTGCGCCGCGGTCTACCGTACCTCGCGCGGCCTTGACATCGTGG
>JASJCB010000158.1 GCA_030066195.1 Acidobacteriota bacterium | reverse complement strand
TTCTTCGCGACAGCCGTAATATCTTGTGGGTGGGCACCGCCGACGGTCTTAACTACTTCGAGCCGGACATGACCACACCGCGACGAAACCTGCTCAAGGACAAGGAAGAGGAAACAGGTATCAACGGCCACATCTGGAGCCTGATGGAGGACAGCCGTGGAGATATCTGGATCGGCACGGCTCGGGGGCCGGCGATCTGGCAACGGGAAACCGGACGATTCATGAGCCGACGAAACTCGATGCCGCCGGAAATGGACCCCTCGGAAACCTATATCCGCGCTATGACCGAGGATGTCGGCGGCCATATTTGGCTGGGCGCGCCCGGCGGTCTGGTGCGCCTCGATAAGGACGGCGGCTCGCGCTTTTTCAACGGTGGCCCCGGCGAGGTTCTTCCCCACCCCTTTATCGGTGTATTGCTGAAAGGCCGGGGTGACAGATTGTGGATCGGCAGTATGGGCGGCAGTTTGGCCGCGGTTGCCACCGATGATATTGAAGCCGGTTTTACCGTCTGGTCCGCCGACAAGGGGCCCGACGGACCCGTTCATCCCAAAATCTCCTCACTGCATCAACAAGCCGACGGCACCCTATGGGTGGGAACCTATGGAGGCGGGTTGAGTCGGTTCGACATCAATACCGGCAGGTTTCGCCACTTCACCTTGCGGGACGGCATGCCCAATCTGGTGATTTACGGCATTCTCGAAGATATGCGAGGGGACCTGTGGCTCAGTTCCAATGCGGGCATCACGCGCTTCGATACCGAAACCGGTCCCGTGCGCACCTATAACCACGCCGACGGCCTGCCCAGTAACGAGTTCAACATGGGCGCTTCTTTTGCCGATGAAAGCGGGCTGTTGTTTTTCGGCAGCGTCGCCGGTATGGTCTCTTTTCTGCCCGGTCGTTTTTTGCAGAATGAATACCGGCCCCCCCTGGTGCTGGCCGGTCTGCGCAAGAACACCCAGGTCTTCCTTACCGAAACTCCGATTTGGAGAACTGAAACCTTGGACCTGGGACCGGAAGATCGCTCGTTTACCGTGGATTATGCCGCGCTTAACTTCATCCAGCCGTCAAAGAATCGCTATGCCGTCAAATTGGAAGGTTTCGATACGGACTTCCAGTATGTCGGAGGACAACGTTCCGCCACCTACACCAACCTGGACCCCGGCCGATATGTCTTTCACTTGAAAGCGGCCAATAACGACGGCTACTGGTCCGACCCCAAGGAATTGCTTCAGGTAACGGTGCCGTCTCCCTGGTTCCGTTCGGGAACCGCCTATGTGCTCTATGCGGCGCTGTTCTTATTGGCCGCTTTTTACGTGGCCTTGACCCAACGCAGCCTGGCCATCAACAACCGCGAGTTGGAACGACGCATTGCCGACCGCACCATCGAATTGGATCTACGCAACGCGGAACTGGCCGAAAAGAACAGCGAGTTGGCCCATGCCTATGAGGAATTGAAAATGGCCAGCCTCAGCGATCCCTTGACCGGACTGGGCAACCGGCGCTTCCTGTTCCAATCCATCGAAAAGGAAATTTCGGCACTCAACCGCCTCTATCGCAAAGCGGGGGAAAACCTGGTTACTCCTCCAAGCGATGCCTTTCTGGGGATCTTCATGATCAGCTTGGATTTCTTCATGGAACTGAGCGATCGGCACAGCTACCAAAATGACGACCAGATTCTTATCCAATTCAGCCGCCTGCTGGAAAAAGTTTGCCGCGACTCCGATTGGTTGGTGCGCTGGGGCGGGGCCGAGTTCCTGATCCTGACCAGGCGAACCGAGGTCGCCGGGCTCGCCAAAATGGCCGAACGACTCCACGAGGAGATCGGCAACCATACTTTCCAGTTGGCCGACGGCGATGAGATGATACTGCACTGCTCCGTTGGTTTTACCTGCTACCCCTTCAGCGCGGTTGTTCCCCGGGCGCTCAGTTGGGAGCCCACCCTGCAAATTGCCGATCTTGCCATGCACGCGGCCCGACAGTCGGGCAGTGATACCTGGATCGGCCTCTACGCGGCCGATGGTGATCCGGGTGACTGGGTAGAACAACTGTTCAGCGATCCGTATCCGCTGATCGCGGAAAAGCAGGTGATTCTGGAAACCTCGCTGCCGGAAATCAGCGAGTTGATTTGGCCCAAACCAGCGGTCATCAAATAAATCCTGGGGTATAAGGGACCGGTTTTCAATACTCGATTCTTCCCGGTAAGAATCGAAGATCTGACGCGGGATTCTCATGTCTTCCCGGGAACAATCGAATGACGGACACCCGGCTGATGAATACCTTTTGGGGCATCAAATTCAAGAAGTTGACCGTTACCGCCGTTCGGGGTTTGTCCCTGGCGCACGGTTGCCGGTGTTTCCTCGAAGACTTATGTCCGACATTGATGGTTCGAGCGCAAAAACCCCGGTCGATTGGACCGGGGTTTTTTATTCAGTGATTCGGTAATGATCGAGGGCTTTAATCCATGATCTTTTTTTGCAGCAGCTTGTTGGGGCTGAGACCCTCGATGCCGCGGGCTTCCAGGTCGCGTACGAAGTCGGCGTCGATGCCGTGTACCTTGAAGGCGATGATCTTGTTCGGCGATAAATCGTCGTAACCCACTTCCGCCATGGCGTCGAGGTATTTGGTGGTCACGCCGTGAACCTTGAAGGCTACAACCTTGGAAGAGCTCAGTTCCAGTCCTTTATCCTTGAATGATTGAATATAGGCGGCGTCGATGCCGTGTACCTGGAAGGCGATCATTTTGGAAGGCGACAGCTCATAGCCCATTTCTTTGAAGCCCTGTGCGGTTTCCCTGTCGATGCCGTGCACTTTGAAGGCGATGATTTTGCCGGGAGTGATTTCGGAAAAGCCCAGGTCATGGATTTCCTCGATGTAATCGCGGCCGATGTCGTGGACACGGAAGGCGATCAGTTTACCCGCGCTGATCGAGTTGAACCCCAGTTGGTGCATTTCGTCGATAAAATCGGCGGTGACCTCATGGACGCGGAAGGCAATCAGTTTGCCCAGGCTGATGTCCTGGAAACCCATGTCATGGACCTCACCAATATAAGCGGTGGTTACATTGTGAACCGCCAGGCCCAGTGTTTTCGAGGTGGAGGGGTTTTCGTAGCCCATGGCGGCAAGATCGTCCAGGTAGTCTTGAGAAACGGTAAAGGTGAACTCGCCGCGCAGTTTGTCGTTGTAGTTGCGGCCCTCGAAGACCAGTTCGCCGGCCTCATGCCGATAGGTAAAGCGCATATCGGCGCGTTTTCTCAGTTGGCCGCGATCGAAGCCGTCCAGCAGGTCCAGGTCCAATTGGAAGCCCATGTGGAAGCTGTCCCACTCACCGGTCCTCAGGTCCAGGTTCAAATAACCGTTCTCGATCTCGCCGCGCCAATCTCCGGTCAGCACGCCGTTGTCCATGGCGCCGGCGAAGGAGGCGCAAAGCAGCAACACGGTCGCATACAATTTCATAGCATCATCCCCTTTGTTCGATGTTAATCCGGGTTTTGTCCCTTCTGATTCAATCAACCGGGCATTGAAGAAAAGGTTACGACTTTTTGCAAGACGATTATCGGAGGAGAGAGAGCCGGTAGTTGTCGAGGTGGTCGATGCATTTAAGTGTTTTTAAGCGCTGTTTTAGAGAAATCGGACTTAAAAAAGTCATTTTTTGATTGACTCTCCCCTTACGGGAGGTCTTAGCTTGAACAGTGGCGACACACCGATTACTTTGGGGAGGAAGACCATGTTTCCCATCGGACAGTTCTCGAAAATGACCCGGCTTTCCGTTAAAGCCCTGCGCCACTATCACGATTTGGGCTTGTTGGCTCCCGATAAAATAGACCCTGACAGCGGCTACCGCTACTACAAAACGTCATCGTTGGAGCGCGCTCGAGTCATCGTCTCACTGAAAGATCTCGGTTTCCCATTGGAAGAGATCGGCACCATTCTTGCCGATTGCCGGGAGGACACCGATCTATTGCAATTCCTGGAAACCAGGCATCAAGACTTGGAAACCCGCCTGGCTGAATTACAAGCCCGGAAGCATGCGCTGGAAGGATTGATCAGCACGGCGCGTCAAAGCCGCGAACAAGTCCGTTTGCGCATGGACGAGGTGGTTGAAAAAGACCTGGACCCCATGCTGTTCGCGGGCGTCCGCATGAAAGGAGGATACGGGGAAATCGGCAAGGCTTTTTCCCGGGTAGGCAGGAAGGCAGGTTTCAAAATTGCCGGCAAACCCTTGGGACTATTCTACGACGAGGGTTATCGGGAAACCGATGCCGATTTCGAGGGCGGTTTTCCTTTGCGCAAACCAATCGACGACGAAGTGGTGGATTGTCGTGAGTTGGAGGGCGGTCACGCGGTCTCCCTGATTCACAACGGACCCTACAGCGATTGCGGCCCCACCTACCAGGCGCTGCTGACGCATATCGCCGAGAAGGGTTACACGCCGCAGTCTCCCAGTCGGGAGGTCTATCTGAAGGGTCCCGGCATGATCTTCAAGGGCAATCCCGCGCGCTACATCACCGAGATACAGTTACTGGTGGAATAACCGCCGCTCTGCTAAAGAAAGCGACGCTGAACCTCGATCACCAGGAGCGTGCCGAAAAGAGCCAGGGCGATGATGAGGAGCGTGTTGGCGAGCCAACCGTTGCGATGCCTGCCCACCCAGGTCTTGCGGTTATTCATCACCAGAAGCAATACAGCCAGGAAGGGCATGAAAAAAGCGCCGGCGACCGCGTAGGCTTTAACGATCCAGACCGGACGGCTGAAAAAGAGCAGGATCGCGGGCGGCAAAGCCAGGAATGCCAGAAAGCCCCGATAGGCGGCGCCTTTAGGGTCCACGGTTGGAACTTCCTCCGGGTCATGGGCCTGGCCGCAATAATCGGCGAACAGGTAGGGGACGCCCTGCCAAACGCCGACCATGGAGGAAAACACCGCGGCCCAGAAGCCGATGAGGAAGGCCCACTTGCCCAAGGGTCCCAGCACGGCGCCCAATTGTGTGGCGACGGCCAGGGCCATTTGGGTACCGGAAACCTGCTCCACCTGGACCCCGGCGGTGACGACCATGATGGCTACCCCAAAAAGGCCGGTCAGGACATACGCCACACTTAAATCAACTCGGGCGCGCGGGAAGTCATCCGCACCGCGCCATCCCTTTTCGCGAATCCAATAACCGTAGCTGAGCACCGTCACGGTACCGCCCACGCCACCGATCACTCCCAGCAGCCAGGTTGCCGAGCCCTCGGGAACCACGGGCACCAGGGCGCCGCGAATAAGTTGCGGCAGGGGCGGCGCTACCAGGACGGCGCAGACCACCACGACGGTAAACATGAGGCCGATAAACCACTTCATCAGGTTTTCCATCAGGCTGTAGCGTCCGGTCAAGACAAGGGCGGCAGCGGCCAGGGAGTGAATGATGCCCCAGGCGGCCACGGGGAGTTGGGGTATCAAGGCATGGCCGGCGAGGCCGCAGGCTGCCATCAGCGCGCCGCCCACGATAAAACTCCAAAAGACCAGGTAAACCAGAAAATACAAGGTCACGAAACGCGGCATATGCCGCATCCAGCCTTCAAGTAGTGTTGTTCCCGTGGCCAGTTGCCAACGCGCCAGGCCCTCGTTGAGCGACCATTTCACCAGGGCGCCCAGCAAGGCGGCCCACAGGATGAGACTGCCGTAACGAGCGCCCGCCACGGCCGCGGTCACCACGTCACCGGCGCCCACCCCGGTAGCGGCAACCATAATCCCCGGACCGACGCCTGCCAGGAGCGCCCATCGTTTCTTCTCGGCCATATCGATCCTCCCCACCCGCTAACGCTAACCAAAAATGAGTTGTATTACCACCAGTAAACGCTGAAAAAAGGTTATAAAAAAGAAATAATATCTAAAAGTGAAAGAATGAGACGGTTGGCCGGCGCTACTCGGCACATCTAAGTAATCCATAATTCAACCGCTTGTTCTGATTGATGTTAATAGATGGTTTGTGGTGATAATGGTTTGCTGTTTAAGTCGCCACGTATCCTTGGACGTTATGAGAAATATGCGGTATAATCAATCACGGCAATGAATCTATGGGATTAATTGAACTGCCGGCCAGGAAATAGATATGCGTTATTTGAAGAAGTCGACCGTAAAGTCGGTCATTGACCTTGCTTGCGCGTGCCCTCCCGATCGCGAATTCACAGCCGAAGAAATTCGGGCAGGAATGATGGGTCATTTGCAGACCGAGCCCAAGGTGAAAGCTTATAACACCTATGTGACCAATTTGCCCGACGAGGAGACCGCCGAGTTGATCGCCCTTACCTGGCTAGGCCGAAATTACGATCACACACCCGACGCATTCGACACCCTGGTAGATACGGCTTTGATCGACAAACCGCGGGTTTTATTCACCGAACCCAAACAGAAGTTACCCCAGTACCTGCGCCTGGGCATGGAGCGACTGGCTCGTTTCCAGACCGGAAAGAAGGTTGCCAAGCCTATAGATGAAGACCGACGCCTCCTGCTGATGGGCAAGTTTGTCCGCGAGCAGTTCGAGAAGACCTACGGACGGGAGCACGGCCGGCATAAACTGTTGAGCATGATGGAAGACGCCGGTTATCTGGAGCAAAAGGAAGATCGCAAACTCTTCGGGTTACCGGCTGAAAAGGGAGATGACGCATTGCATACAGTGCTCAGCGGCAAGCGCGAATCGGCCCGCATTCGCTTGGGCACCATCCGCAAGGATGATTAGACGTCGCACCGTAAGCACCTGAACGGGGAAGAAACCCTCGCGCCCGCGCCGACCCGAGGGCTTCGTCAATCACGTCGTTCCGGTCGCGGAAGCATCGGTTTTGGCCGGTACATTGCCGCCGCTGCTCACACCGAGGTCTTTCAAGAGGTAGCCGGATTGACTGGCGCCCATCAAGACCACCATTTCTTCAGGAATGGCCCATAGCTCGCCGTCGACGATACTTTTATAGAGGAAGAGGCCGATATTCAAAACCGTCCAGAACAACATCTGCGCCTTGGGTAGGGAGATGGAGTTGGTTTTGTCATCGTAGATCATATCGGCAAAACCCCGGGACTTGGGCGCTTCCTTCGGCGGCGCACTTGCGTCGGTCGAAGCGGCTTCTTTGCTTTTCGCCGTGTTTTCCTTCACCGATTGCGCCGTACTGGTGAACAGGGACAGACCCATCATAACCACCAGGGTGTTGGGAATATCGGGGATCTTCAGTTGGATCAGGCCGTAGGTGGCCACCATGCTGCCGATCACGAAGGTCCATATGGAAATTTGGGTGCGGGACAACGAGAACAGGCCTTTATCGTTTCTCAGCAGGCCCAGCGGGCCTTTGCCCAGCCTCACGGAGAACCAGATCACCACGGCCAGGGTAAAAACTATCGGGATCAGCGACCAGATCAGGGCGGCAAAGCGGTTTCCCAGGTAGATGGCCGGCGCCGTAAGGTGGTAATCATCGAAGGTCGTCTTGGCATCATCGGTATAGACGATCCAAGAGATCTCCGGGTTGATATGCACGGTAGGTTGGAACCACCGGATGATTTTCGGCTGCTTCAGATCGAAAATCAACAGGGTGCCCTGCAGAGTTGCCGGATTTTCATTTCTCTCGACGACATAGGAATAATTGGGATAGATATCCAGGGGTTTTTCCCATCCCGTATATGATTTCCAATTCGCCCCTTGACCGGGATCGCCCGCATCCAGGTGTTCCTTCTCGCCGCCGAGACGGGAGACCTCCAACGACAATAACGGCTGGTTCGCCTTCGTGATCGTCGCATTTTCTACAAAGACGCGAAAATAGTGATTGACCAACTGGCCGTCCTCCGCCCATAGGCGGGGCTCCGGCTTGTCGTCCTGAGACAATACGGGCAGAGCACAGAGCACAAGCAACAATAGGGCGCGCACGGCAACCTCCTGGGTTATTCGGGTCTTTGATCGATTGGAATTATGGTACCAGGAAATCGTTTATGACGCCAGGAGCATTTCTGCCGCCGTAAGGGACAGGTGCAAGAAGCGGTAACGGAACTCTTTCAAAACCGTCGGCATTGCCTGAGCGGTCGCTTCTGCTTAATTGTGATTTTTTCACATTTGGTGAAAAGGTTTTTTCTTTGTTATCGCAATACCTGATATTCGGCCTTTTCGGGAAATGCAAAGAGACGGCCCGGCGCTCACCCACCGGATGCGCGCCCCGGCCCTAAAGGAGAATTACGTATGAGACGACTTTTGACCAATGTCGTGATCTTGTTCTACACCATCGGGTTACTGACGCCCCCATTGCTCGCCCAGGGCGACTCAGACCTGGGTTTCAATGCACAATTCGTCAGTCAGGATGTGCCCGCCGTGATGACTGCCGGCAACACCTATTCCGTGTCCATCACCATGCAGAATATCGGCGGCGGGGCCTGGTACCCGAACCAGGTAGCCCTGGGCAGCACTTTTCCCAACGACAATACATACTGGGGCGTCACCCGCGTTCCACTGGGCGCCTATGAGATCGTTCAGCCCGGAGAATACAAAACCTTCACCTTCGATGTGACCCCGGCCAACATGGGGACCTATTACTTCACCTGGCGCATGGTCTTTTACGACACGCAGTGGTTCGGCTTTTACACCAACCCTCAAGAAGTGGTGGTTTCCGGATCTCCCGACGGCGCCGCATTCGTCTCCCACAATGCTCCCGAGGTGATGTTGGCGGGACAATCCTACAACATCTCCGTGACCATGCAGAACTCCGGCGTGTCCAGTTGGTCGGAAGCGGACCAGTATCGCCTGGGTTTGAACGACCCGCAAGCCGCCGCCTGGTCAATCCAACGCGTTCAGCTTCAGCCGGGTGAAGTGATCGCCCCGGGTCAAAACGCTACCTGGAACTTTACCGTCACGGCCCCGCAAACGGTCGGCGACTACGGCTTCGAATGGCAGATGATCAAGGAAGGCGCGGGATGGTTCGGAGATTCTACCGGCACGGCATCCATGCCCGCCCTATCTCCCGAAAACTTCTTCATCGATCCCGGTTTCGAGTCCGGCAGCCTGACCATACCCTTCGACCAGGCGAGAGCCGGCACCCTGTCGATCGACACAACCACGGCGCGCTCCGGCGCGGCGTCGATGAAATTCGAGGTCAATCGTTGGAATGCGCATACGATCAGCAACACCTTGGCGTTTCCGGCTTTGGAGGACAGGACCCTGCGGTTTTCCACCTGGGCAAAGGTCGATGCGGATTCGCCGCTTCGAGTGGATATGTACTTCATGGACGCCCAAATGGCCAACTTGGGTCAAGCTTCAGTCGAATTCAACCTAACCACGACCTGGCAGGAGTATTCCCATCTATTCTCCTGCCTGCCGGGCACGGCTTACGCCATGATCAGCCTGGTTTCCCCCAACAGCAATAAAATCTTTCACCTGGACGACATGGCGCTTCGCCAGGAGATCCCGATCACCTTCTCTTCACCGACAGCCGAATCGATACTCACGCCGGATCGCTACGATTTGGGCCTGCTGCCGGCCGAGGAAGCCGGCACAACCTTCACCATGACGGTTCCTCCGGGCGCCGACGAGATTACGGTAGATTCGGTGAACGGCCCCGTGGTCGTCACCGTGGAACCGGGTGCGACAGCGGGCGAGTATACAGGCCGCGCACGCTGGGATTTTTCCAGCCCGGTGACAAGTACCGATCCGCAGCCCTTCGAGGCCATGTTGACCGTTGCCGACGGCAGCCAGACCTTCAACGTGACCGTGGAAGGGTCGGCACAAAAGGCATCCTTCCCCGTGAGTGTGTCCGGGCCCTTCGGAGATATCAGGGAATTCGAAATCGTGGATTTAGGCGATTTGATCTCCGAACCGGTTCCGACACAGGTCTCATTGGAATTCACGGTTCACAATGACAGCGTCTTGTCGCATCTCTTATTCCGCGATGCCGACTTCCAGCCCGACATCAATGAACTTGCCGGTGTTTCGGCCAGCGCGGTTTCGTCGCCGCTTTTCGAGGGCATCCCACCGGGTGGTTCCGAGGGCTTCCAGGTTGTCGTGCAAATGTTCGAAGACGCCAGTCCCGGCACCTGGCGGGGCCGGGTCGTTCTGTTCTTCGATGACGCCGATGACTTCGAGTTCACCGTAAAGGGCCGGATTCCGGAGCCGTTTATCGAGACCGATTTCGCTCCGGTCGATATCCTTGCCTTTCAGTCCAATGTTTCCTTCGATTTCTCCGTCTTCAATAGCGGGCTTACCAGGGTAGAGGTCAACCTGACTCAGCTAACCCTCTCCGCCGACGCCCCCGAGGGATTGGATGTCGAACGCCAAGGCAGTTCGCGGGTAGTCCTGCTGCCGGGAGGAGGCCACACCTTCGAAGCGAAGCTGTTCAATAGCACCGAGTTTATTGACGAAACCACCCCATTTACCATCGAGGTGGAGATGGATGCCCTGGACGTCAACGGCGGCTTCGATTGGGAAGAAAGAGTTCCCTTATCGATTCCGGCGCGTCTCGTGCTGATGGACGGTCCGGTGGTCACCATCGAAGACGAACGTGGTCGCGGCGTCAACAGCAGCGGCGTCTATCGTTTCGGCGCCGTATCGCCCAACGCGGGACCGGGCGAGATGACCTTCATCCTGACCAACGACGGCAACGAAACCCTGACCATCGATCCGGCGGGTTATGCCGTCAGCGGCATCGACAACAGTTCCTTTGCCAAGGGTTCCGCCCTGCCCCCGGCAAGCTTGGAGCCCGGGCAGTCACAGAACTTCACCGTGTTTTTCGATCCTACCGGACTACCGGACGGCAAACACAAGGGCGCGGTCAGTTTCCCCACCAATGCGCTGAACGGCGAGGACGGCGTCTACAGCTTCGAGATCGAGGTCACCGTGGTGCCCTTCTTTATCGAGGTCAAGGGTCAGCCCCTCACCGGCAACGTGTTCGATATGGGCATCGTCACCGCCTTGGACAGTCCCCAGGACATTCCCATGCGCGTGGTCAACGGCAGCAGTACCGAGGATCTGAGGCTGGGTGACTTCGAGGTGGCGGAAGGTTTCCAAGCACCGCCGGGAACCACCTTTACCTTCAAGGAACCACTGCCGCCTGAGCCCGGCGATAGTATTACCCTGGGACCCGGCGAGGCGTTGAACTTCACGGGCCGCTACGCCATGGACCTGAAAAATTTCGGGGACTTTTTCATCGAGATCGCCTTCGAGGTGGAGAATGAGCAGGGTCGCGAGCCGTTTTCCTTTTTCCTGTCCGGCGAGTCCAGGCCCACCGTGGAAGTGACCGCTTTCTTTACCGACCCTGCCGGGAATCAGGCCCAAACGCCCGTCACCCCCGGCGACACGCTCAACTTCACTCAGTCGGGCTCGCTCGAACAAAACGGGCTTCCGGTCGACTATGAATTCAAAATCAAAAACCTGGATGACCGGCCCATCGTGTTGGATGCCCTGACCGGCCTGCTGGTAACCGAGGTCAACGGCTTCAGCATCCCGTTCGGCCAGGAACCTTTCGACCTGACCGGTATGACGACGGAGCCCATCGAACCGGGCGATTTCGTGACATTGAAGGTCATCTTGTCCACCGGTTTGACCGGTGATTTCCTCAGCCACGTCAACTTCTATTACAAGCAGCACAATCCACCGCCCGGCAACAGCAATCTTGCCAAACCCTTTCTCTTCGACGTAACCGGTGACGTGGGCAGCGAGGCCAAACTGGTCATCATTGCGCGGCCCTTCAGCACCTTCTTTTTCTTCCTCACCCCCACGGTCAAATTCCAGGGAGACGGCACCGATAACCCGATCCGGTTGGACGGTTCCATGTTCGCCAACTCCATATCGCTGGAACTGGAAAACGAGGGCGTCGATCCGTCCATGGGCGCTAAACCGCTCAAATTGGAAAACGTCTTTTTTACCTTCGGCCCGCAGTACTTCGAAATCACGGAGTCGTTTGAATTGGACAAAGCGCTTCGCGATTGGCAACCCGGCAATCGCGTATTCGAGGTTAAGTTCGTGGACGATTTCGATGATGATGAAGACCAATACACCGGCGTGTTGCAGCCAAGGATCGATAACGCCACCAACCCTGAGCACCCGCCCTTCGCCATCGATTTCGAAGCCGACGCCTCCCAAACCCAATCGGCCGATCCCGCCGATATGCATCTGGAACTGGTCACCAACGGGGCCAGGATCGAAAACGGCGTGGAGTATGACCTGGGTACTGTCGCCGTTTCAGGCAATCCCAGATTCCCCTTCCGCCTGTGTAATGAAGGCCAAAGTCGCTTCTACGTGTTGAACTTCCAATCCACGGTGCAAGTGGAGTTCGGCTTCGCGCCCTTCGATGCGCCGCCGAGAATCATCGAACCCAATACCTGCGAAAACCTGACGGTTGTGTTGAATACATCCGAGACCCCGCAAACTTATCAGGGCGCCATGGAGATCGGACCCGTGGAGCCTTCGGACCCCCAAAACTTCCAAATCAGACTGAAAGCAACCTCCGACACCAACGAACCGGAACAGGCTTCCGTGCGCGTGGAAACGGATCGAGGTCCCGTCCAACTGGGCGAACTGTTCTCCTTCGACCCCACGACTACCGAGGTGCCGGTTGAACAAAGCTTCACCATCGTCAACGAAAGCGACCGGCCCGTGGACATCTCCAACTTCAGTGTAGACGGTCCTTTCACCCTCATCCTGGCTCCGCCCCCGGTATTGCCCGCCCTGGGTTCTGCCGAGGTTCGCATTCGCCGGGACTTCCCGCAACTGGGATTGGGCGAGGGTAATGTAGGCTTTGACTTCGGGTTCCCCCCGGGCATGCAAAGCTTTTCGTTCCCCATCGAAAGCGACGCGGTCCTGCCCATCAACCAGCCCGCTATCCAGGTTCTAGATTTCGGCGGCCTGCCGATTGCCTTGAACCAGGTCGTGGACTTCGGTCAAACCGATCAGGGTCTGCCGGTGCTTCAGGATTTCTCCATCGTCAACAACGGTGCGGTGGGCTTGAATGTCACCTTCATGACCCAAAACCCCGGCGGCGGCTTCACCATGGTCGACCCACCCGCGCTTCCCTTCTTCATCGGTCCCATCCCAAGTAACGAACCGGTACCCTTCAGCATCGAACTGGATGCAACGGCGATCGGTCGTTTCAACGGCATCATCTACATCGACAGCAGCGATCCCAATGTGCCTTTGTTCACCTTCCGAATCACCGGCCAGGTGGGTGATGTGATCGAACCGCCCGTCGCGGACAGCTTCGAGGTGACCCACGGTCCGGTGACGCCCGTGCCGCATAACAGCGAGTTCGTTTTCGACGAGACTCAGGTCGGCACCTTCGTGGGCAAAAACTTCCGTATCTGGAACATGGGTACGAAAGCACTCAACCTGAGCGCTGCCGATTTCATCATACCCGAGGGTTATCAACTGATCGGCGTACCCGACGCGCCCATTCCGCCGCCCGATCCCGACGGTACCGTGCACTGGGATAACTTCTCCGTTCACCTGACCGCCGAGGCGGCCGGATTGTGGACGGGCAATATCATCATCAGCAACAGCGACGGTTTCTCGCCCAATCCCTATGTCATCCAGGTGCGCGGCAACGTGGTTACCGACACGATCGCCCCGGAAGGCATTCGCGTGACTCAGGGCGTCTCGGGCGATGTGCCGCACGGCAGCCTGTTTCCCTTCGGCACAACCGATGAGGGCACTTTCATAGGTTTCCCCTTCCGCATCTACAACGAAACCTCCGGTCCCTTGACGATCCTTGCCGAAAACTTCACCATTCCCGCGGGCTTCCAACTGATCAACGTGCCCGCTGTACCCATCCCTCCGCCCGATCCCGACGGCACCGTGCACTGGGATAACTTCGCCGTTCACCTGACCGCCGACCAGTCCGGGGAATTCATGGGCCTGCTGAGTTTCACCGCCTTGGACGGCAGCGGCAACCCGCTTCCCGACTACACCTTCACGGTTACCGGCACGGTCAATGCCGATCCCTGCGGCGATACCGTGAAACCCACCATCACCATCGACCAACCCGCCGCCGGCGCCGTTCTGGATGCCGGGGATGTCACTATCTCCTTCAGCCCGGCCGACAGCGGCAGCGGCATCAAGTGGGTTAGGCTGAAAATCGACGGCGATCAGATCACCAACCTGACCGCGCCCTATACTTACGTGTGGGATGCAACGCCCGGTCCCCATACCATCGAGGGCGTGGCCGTGGATAACTGCGGCAATACCCGCTCGGCCTCGGTATCGGTGACGATCAATACGACAACGCCTTCCACCGTGCCCGGTTTCGCCGGAACCATCGGCGGTCAGGATCTGGCCGGTCTCACCGTTTACGGTCCCGATCACGATGTCGTCCTCACCTGGCAGCATGCAACCGACCTGGTGCCCATCGCCGCCTATCAAGTGGTGATTCAACCCACGGACGGCAGCGGTTGGTTGTACCAGCCGCAAGTGAACTATCCGGCCACGACCACCACGATCGCTACCATGGGCCTCATCCCGGGGATGTCCTACTCCACCCACATCCGCGCTAAAAACGTGGACAATGTTTGGGGCCCGTGGAGCCAGGGCGGTGCGTTTACGGTTGAAGCGGCGCCCGTGCCTCCGGCCGTAAGCAACTTCGTAGGGAAGATCGGCGGCGTCAACCTGAACGGTCTTACCGTGGCCGTGCTCAATCCCCTCATTCAATTCAGTTGGACTCATCCTTCCGATCCGACCGGGATCGAACAGTACCAGATCCTGTTGCAGCACGCGGACGGCAGCGGTCGTCTCTACGACGAACGCGCATTTTTCCCCGACAATACGCTGAGCCTGCAAACCGCCGGTTTGGCTCACGATACGTCCTACACCATCCACATTCGCGCCAAGAACAACTTCGGTAGTTGGGGACCTTACGTCAACGGCGGCGCCTTCACGGTTCAAGCAGCCGCGCCGGAAACGGTTCCCGGATTCGTAGGGACCATCGACGGTGAAACCATAGACAACCTGACCATCTACCGAACCGATCCGACGTTGAACTTCAACTGGAGCCACGCCTCCGATCCCAACGGTATTGCCAAGTACAATCTTCGAGTTTTGGAAGCGGGCGTCAGCGGCGTCTTGTTTGCCGTGAGCCCGGATTATCCGGCGACCTCGGCGAGCATTGCGACCACGAACCTGGTTGTGGGCAAAACCTACAGCATCCATATTCGCGCGCAAAACAACGCGGGTCTGTGGGGTTCCTTTATCAACGGCGGTAGCTTCACCGTTCAAGATCCGCCCGTGCCGGGCACCGTACCCAACTTCGTCGGTAAGATCGACGGGACGAACCTGGACGGCCAAACCATCCAGATTACCGATCCCACCATAGCCTTCAGTTGGAACCACGTCAGCGATCCGACCGGCATCGAACAGTACCAGATCCTGCTGCAACACACCGACGGCAGCGGCCGCCTGTACGACGAGCGCGTGTTCTACCCGGGCAATACCCTGACGCTGAACACCACGGGGCTGACCTACGGTAAGTCCTATTCCATCCACATTCGCGCCAAGAACAACTTCGGTAATTGGGGCAATTATGTGAACGGCGGCACGGTGACCGTGGAAGCGCCCACACCGGGTACGGTCCCCAATTTTGCCGGAACCATCGACGGACAGAACGTTGCCGGCCTGACTGTCTACCAAACCAATCCCACCATCAACTTCAGTTGGAGCCACGTCTCCGATCCCAGCGGTATTGCCCAATACAACATCCGCGTGCTGCGCTCAGGCGTAGCGGGCGTGTTGTTTGCGACGAGCCCGGTCTACCCGGCCACCTCCGCTTCCATTGCAACCACCGGTCTGGAGGAAGGAGTTTCCTACTCCATCCACATCCGCGCGCTGAACAACGCGGGTAACTGGGGTCCCTTCGTCAACGGCGGCGTCTTCACCGTGCAACCGCCGCCGGTGCCCGGAACCGTACCCAACTTCGTCGGCAAGATCGGCGGCGTCAACCTCAACGGTATGACCATCAACATCACCAATCCCACGATCGCTTTCACCTGGAATCATGTCAGCGATCCCACGGGCATCGAGCAGTACCAGGTTCTATTGCAGCACACCGACGGCAGCGGTCGCCTGTACGACGAACGCGTTTTCTATCCTGGCAAAAGTCTGACGTTGAACACGTCGGGACTGACCTACGGCAAATCCTATTCCATTCACATCCGCGCCAAGAATAACTTCGGTAACTGGGGCGCCTATGTGAACGGCGGCACCTTGACCGTGGAAGCGCCCACGCCGGGCACGGTCCCCAACTTCTCGGGAACCATCGGCGGTCAGAATGTGGCCGGCCTGGATATCTACGAAACCAATCCTACGATCAACTTCAGTTGGAGCCATGTTTCGGACCCCAGCGGTATTGCCCAATACAACATCCGCGTGCTGCGCTCAGGCGTAGCGGGCGTGTTGTTCGCGACAAGCCCGAACTATCCAGCCACTTCCGCTTCCATCGCCACATCCGGCCTGGAGGTAGGGGTTTCCTACTCCATCCACATCCGCGCGCTGAACAACGCGGGGAACTGGGGACCCTTCAACAACGGCGGCGTCTTCACCGTACAGCCTCCACCGGTGCCGGGCACCGTGCCCAACTTCGTCGGTAGGATCGGCGGCGTCAATCTTTCCGGTCAAACCATCGACATCACCAATCCTACGATTGCCTTCTCCTGGAGTCACGTGAGTGATCCCACGGGCATCGAACAGTACCAGGTCCTGCTGCAACACACCGACGGCAGCGGTCGCCTGTACGATGAACGCGTCTTCTACCCGGGCAGCAGCTTGACGTTGAACACGTCGGGACTGACCTACGGCAAATCCTACTCCATCCACATTCGCGCCAAGAACAACTTCGGTAACTGGGGCGCCTATGTGAACGGCGGCAGCTTCACCGTGGTCACGCCCACGCCTCCGGCCGTGCCCAACGTCTCCGGCACCATCGGCGGCGCCAACCTGAGCGGCTTGGATGTGTACGTGACCAACCCGACGGTGACCATGTCCTGGACCAGTCCGGCCGATCCCTCGGGCATCGAACGCTACCAGATCGTGATTCAACCCACGGACGGCAGCGGTTGGCTTTACCAGCCGCAGGAACTCTTCCCGGCCACGTCCACGACCATCAACACCTCGGGCCTGGTATACGGTAAATCCTACTCCACCCACGTACGCGCCAAGAACAACGCCGGCAACTGGGGCCCCTGGGCCTCCGGCGGGACCTTCTCGGTTGTTGAGCCTGTACCTACCACGGTGCCCAACTTCTCGGCAACCATCGGCGGTCAAAGCGTGGTCGGCCTGACGATCTTTGTGGCGAATCCAACGGTATCCTTCAGTTGGAGCCACGCGAGTGATCCCACCGGGATCGAGCGTTACCAGATCGTCATTCAACCGACCACGGGCGGCTGGCTCTACCAACCGCAGGTACTCTATCCGGCAACTTCAACCTCAATAGCCACCTCCGGCTTACAGGCGGGAGTATCCTACTCGGTCCACATCCGGGCCAAAAACAACTTCGGCAACTGGGGTACCTGGGTGAAGAAAGGTAACTTCACCGTACAAAGGTAAATCCTTGCACCGACGGAACTCACGGCGGAGCCCCTCCGGGGGCTCCGCTTTTTTATACTCGAAGAGATTTTCCTTTATAAGAACATCCCGATGTGTTGTTCAGTTCCCCGAGTGTTCATGGGAAGCATCTCCGGAGCTCTAACATTTATATGAACGCGAATAGCGCGAATAAACGCGAATGGGAGAAGAGGTTCGCTGAACCTGGTTTTATTTGCGGGTATTGGCGTCATTCGCGATCAAAACCCGGAACACATCATCGCGCAGCACGGCAATGCGCCTCGACCGTCTCGAAGATGCCCGGCCCCGCGTCGCCATGCTCCCCCGCCGTCTCGAAAGCGCATTGTAACGTGGGGCAATCCATCCCCGACCGCTCGGCGGCGTTTCGCTCCGCACGGCGGTTCACCGCCGCAATCCCTGACACGGTTTGCTCTTGGTGGATATGAAGGTCGAAATGTCGGGAGGGGTATTGCCGCTCAAAGAGATGGAGATCAGCTCCAGGAAAGGTCGATAAGGACGAGAGCCAATCCCATTTTGCAAATAAAAAGGACCAGGAGAACCAGTTATGAGGGTGCTTCAAAAATGAAAATTGAGTACATGACCGCGCATAGACTTTATATTTATTCAGAAAAGAAGAGCATGGTGCGTTATGGCCTACCCATTGAGTTGAAATCCTCCTTCATAGCCGGTCATGAGGTAGTTTCAATTTTGAAAATTGAGTACATGACGGTCTCTGTTACTGCTATTGAAAATAAAAATAGGTCCATGGCAGGTCATGTTCTTCCCACATAAATGAGAATCCGGCTGATTGCCGGTTATGAACCCTTCATCGGGGGTCTCCGGCGCATTGCCGTTGAGCCCGATTCCTCAGGTCGACGGTCGGAAAACATGTCGTCCGACCGCAATGCCGCCGAAAGGATCGATGCTTGGGTTGCGGACAGTAGCAAAGCCCCTTTGACGCCGACGGTGTCGATTGAAGCCGGTCGACATGGTGTCCGTCCGATCGCTGGAGGCCATTGTTCCGGGGAAGAATCGAGTATCGAACGCCGGCTCCGTAGGCCTTCCCGGGAAGAATTGAGTCAACTCGGGGTTGTCAACGGTTGGTCAACAATCCGTATTTCTCCACCTGTAGACCGGGCGCCCGAGGCTGAACCACAGACCGGGCTCGCATAGTGGAAGCGCCCGGCACTTGCCGGTACCCGGAGGTCGTTGTCGATGTCGGGAGGCAACGGCGAGGATAACCCGAATGAGGAAAGCCGAGGTGCGGCCACCCCTGTGCATCTACCGGCCCGTGGATTTATGATGTTGAGGATTCCCGATCCATATCCACTGAAAATGGGAACTAAAACAAACCGCGCCCGTATTTCGTTAATATCGAATCCTAAAAATCGCTTTGGGGTAATAAAAATACCTCATCACGTATTTGATCACCAATAAAAAAAGGGGTGGGCGTTTCCGCCCACCCCAAGCTAGGTTTGGTCACGGAGGACAGACGTACTATTACGTACCGAGACCATACCCTCGTCAAAGTCAACCGAGTGTTTTCACGCCGATCAATGCCTTGCCAAACCCTTGATCGGCTTATCTTTTCTTGTACAAAGGGAAAGTGCGGCCAACCGGCCGCCAATCTTTTCATCACAGTGTGATAGGTCCGGTTTACGGCACGGACAACCACTCAAACCCAACTGACGGTAAGGGCTGATCTGTGAAGAAATGTTCTGGTCTAATCTTAGCACCGGGACGGGGCTATTGCCAAGAAAAGAAATTCTTTTTTCGGCCGGCAATCGTAGGTCTACTATAATCAGGTCGTCGGCTGAATCATGGACTTCGCTTCTATTCTTGGAAGCTCCCAAAAAATGCCGTAGTGGACAGTCCGCCCTTGCGACGGTTTCAGTCCTCTTCCACTTCCAGCGGCAGCATCAGCGTGAATGTGGCGCCCTTGTCGATACCCTCGCTGGCCACTTCCAGCGAACCCTGCATCTGTTCGGCCAACTGTCGGCAACTGTGCAAACCGAATCCGTGGCCCGACTTACGGGTTGTGAAACCGTAACCGAAAATCCGGCCCATGGTTTCGGGGGCAATCCCCACCCCGTGATCGGTGACCTGTAAGATCGCATCCGTTTCCGTTTTGCAGGCGGTCAGAATCATGACACGCCTTTCCGGGTCTACCCTGGTCATGGCCTCGGCGGCGTTGGAGATGAGGTTGACCAGTATTTGCAGCACCATGTGGTGAAACGCCGGGATCTTGGGCAACTGCTCGAAACGGCGCTCCAGGGTAATGCCATGGCGTCTGATGCTGACCTGGTTGACGCGCACGGCCTCTTCAAACACCATTTCCACATTCAGTTCTTCCAGGGACTGATGCACTTTGGCGCTGGACTGTTGCAGTTGAATGGACACGTTCACATGCTCCAGATTCTGCGTCAGGCTGTAGAGTTCGTCCAGGATCATCTTTTGTTCTTTATTCAATACAGTGGCCAGGCTGGAAAGAAATTCGGGAATCAGCTTGCCCTTGTCGTCGCGTGTGATGAACTCGCCCAGGTTCTCGCGATTTTCCTTCATCAGATCGGCCACCTGGTCTACCTTGCCCACCCGGGAACTGTCGATGATCTTCTCCATCATCTTGGTGCTGACGATCAAGCTGGTAAGGACATTTTTGACATTGTGCAAGACATCGGTGGCCTTCTGGTTGCTGTCGGAATCACGGTTATAGCCCATTTCCTGGTTGGCTTCTTCCAACTGGGCGGTTTTGTCTTGAACGATTTGTTCTAATTCCTCGTTGCGTTGGTGGATCTCCAACTCGGCCGCTTTGCGCGCCGAAATATCGCGCAGGACCAGTTGTGAGGCCATTTGGCCCTGGTAGTTGATTCTGGCGCCCATGACTTCCACATCGATGAGAGAGCCGTCCTTGCGGATCAGGGTAGTTTCGAGTTTGACGCCGGTGCCTCCCTCCTCGCCGGGCTCGTCGCAAACGGCGCCCATGGTTCCTTCCCATTCTTCCGGCTTGAAAAGGCGCGTGACGGGTAGGCCCGTCAGTTCGTCCACATCCCCGCGGCCCAGTAATTGGCCGGCGGAGGCATTGGCAAACACCACGGTGCTGTCTTGAACCACGATAATTCCGTCCGGCGACAGTTCGACCAGATTTCGGTAGCGGGCCTCGCTGGACACAAGGCGGGTTTCGGCTTCCAGTTTGTCCTGTTCCAACTTGCGTTTGGTAAACACCTGTTCGATCACGGAAGGAAGCAACTCCAGGTAACCGCCCTCGACATCTTTCACGATATAATCCTGGGCGCCCAGCTTCAACGCCCTGACGGCGGTCTTCTCATCGCCGGTTCCGGTAACCATAATGATCGGCGGCACATCTTTTCCGCCGATCACCTTCTCGATTACGTCCAGACCGTCATATACCGGCAGGTGCTGATCGATAGCGATCAGGTCGTATTCGTTCTCTTGAATCATGGCAAGGCCCTTACCGCCGTCGGGCGCATGTTCGACCACATAGCCCTGTCGTTGCAAACCTCGCCTGAAGAGTCTTGCCAGACCGTCGTCATCTTCTATGTATAAAATTCGCTTTCGGCTCATCAAAGTCTCCCAACCCTCAGCCGACGGCCGGTTCAGGTAAAGCGCCCTATCTGTTAAAATCATCGTATTTTCCCATTAAATCTTCATAAAAAAGTGGTAACCGGACTGGGAAAAGTCGGTTATTGTCGCGAGCAATCGGACAAAATGCGTCGACGCGGAGACCGTAAAACGTCGTGAACACAGTTTTAGGAACCGAACACGGGCGTACGCTCTACCTGACAGCAGTGTCCCCCAAAGGTGGCCGGTCGGCAGGTCAACGGCGCGCAAAGCCTTGCCTGGTCGTGGTTTTTTCTTTGGCATGCGCTTTGCCCTATAAGTGATTACGGTGGCCGGCCCCGAATCTTTGCCATCGAGGTCGTCTTATGTATGCTTTTCCCTCATCGCCAAAATCCGGTCCGATGCGAGCCCTGCTCTTCATCGGCCTGGTTCTGACCCTACCCGTCCTCGCTCAGCCCCACGACCGGGCCGACGGCTATATCGGCCTGCGCGCCGGCTTCATCGAACTGGAAGATGTGGATGAAGACGGCAGCTATAACCTGGGCGTGTTCGGCGGGTTCTTCCTGACACCCGAACTTTCCCTGGAAGCCTCTTACGACTTCCAAACCAGTGAAGTAGTGCTTTACGAAGATTGCTGCTCCACCGTGGTTGTGCCCCTGTTGGACCGTAAGACCAACGCGTTCCAACTGGGCCTTAAATTCTCACCCTTCCGCACCATGCTGCGTCCCTACCTGATGGGCGGTGTGGGTTACTATAGTTCCGAATACACCCTACCCGATTACTTCGGCGATGTCGATCGCATCGGCGATACGGGCTACTACGGCGGCCTTGGCCTGGAGCTTTTCGGCCGCGCCTTTGCCGACACCGGGTTCACCCTGGTTTGGGAGAACCGTTGGCTCTTTACCCAAGAGGAATACTGGGATGAAAACCGTATCGAAAGCGACGGTTTTACCAGTACCCTGGGTTTCAAATTCAAATTTTAAAGTTACTAACGTGGAGGGCGTGGTGTCGGGCACGGGCGTGAGCCCGGCCGAAAAACCACACCGATCAGATGACGCCGCGCCCTCCGCGACCAGTTTACACCCATTGAAAAAAATGCCGCCGGGAGGAGAGACCGGCGGCATTTTGCACGAGAGAGCAGGCTATATTTCCGGCGTGGAGATTCAATGGCGCCGGATTGCCGTATAAGCGCGAAACAATGCATAAGTGGCTCACCTTTTATTGAGAAAGCAGGCGGCAACCAACTCATCGGATCGGAACCCAAAAGGGCTCCCTATGAAGGGAGCCCTGTTGGTAATTATTGAAGCGGTTGCCGTCTTGTTTAGAAGCGGAAGCCTATATCGATGCGGTAGGTGCGCGGGGTTTGGAAGTCCGGGTTGGAGTCGGGTTCGCCGAAGCGATCGACCACCGTGTAGTGTACGCCTTCCACCGGGGTTTCCGTGTAGACGTTGAACGGCATGTCCTGGTTGACATCGGTTTCCAGGTCCAACGACCAGCCGCGGTCGTAATTGTCCGCGTTGAACAGGTTGATGATATCGAATTCCACGAAGAACTCGAAGCGCTTGTAGGTGATGGCGTAGTTAATGGCCAGGTTGGTTTCATGGACGTCCTGAGCACGCTCGCCGCCGCGGTGGACATAATAGGTGATGTCATCGGGCGGGTCCAGATAATTGACGGTGTCATAGGCCGGCAGGCCCCAGGCCGTGGGATCATCTTCGATGTCGATGTCCAACACCAGGTCGTAGGGCGAACCCGTGGCAAAGCGTTGGTACCAGGTCAAGTCGAAAAAGCCCACCTGGGTATCCCACTCATAGGTCAGGAACAGGTTGGCCACATGGCGTTGGTCGCCGCGAAGGTAGCCGCGCGGCAGACGGTTCGCGAAGTTGTTGTATTCCGGGTACTCCGTCAGAGCGCTGGATGGACTCAGGATACCGCTGGTGCTGCCGCCGTTGGTGTTACCGATGAGCTGCGACCAGGTGTAGTTGCCCGAAAATCTCAACTTATCATTGAACCGCCAGCGGAATGAGGTCTGCACCCCGTTGTATTCCTTGTTGTACACACTGTCGTCGTTGTTGATTACGGTCAAGTCGTTACGGCCGTTATTGGTGCTGCCGATCACCTGGTTGATATGCGAGACGTAGAAGTCCTCGAAGTCGCGGTGTACGAAATCGGCCTTGAAGAAGCCCTTTGAACCGAATTGGATCTGATACCCGATACGTGATTCGACCGTGTGCGGAGAGTCCAGGCCATTGGGGGTATAGCCTCCGTTGGGGTTCACATCGCCGAAAACCTGGTTGGGTGAGGACAGGTCCCCGCGGTTGATGGTGCTGAAGCCGAGGTCGTCTTCCCAGGCGGCCGAGTTGGGGTGCCCCAGCGGGTCCAGGAAGAAGTCTTCACCGTAGGTTTCGTTGATCCAAGCGATCACATCCAGGTAGTTCTCCGTTTGCGGACCACCGTAATTGAGTCGCGCCGTAGAGGTAGAACCAGCCTGACTGCCGTCATCGGCCGCATCGCCCACCCGACCGGCATAAACCGAATAACTGGCGTTGAATTCGTGTTTGCCTTCACCGCGTAGATCATAGTTCACCGACAAGCGCGGCGAGACGATGCTGTCGTCGGCCGATGTCAAACCGTCGGCGCGCACACCGTCATTTTGGTCAAAGCGAAAGCCGATGTTGAAGCGCCACTCGTCGTTTAAGGTAAAGGTATCATTGACCCAAGCGGAATCGGTTTCGTAACGCGTGGTCATGGAACTGATCTCGATGGGACGATAATACAAGCGCGACCGGTAGCGACCGCCGGAACTGGTGTTCGAATAGATGGGGATGGCGGTATTGCCTTCGAAGCGGAAGTCGCTCCAGAACTCCCAATCATTGACGTATTGACGGTTGTCGGCAAAGCGATAGTCTTCCAAGGTTTGGAGACCGATGCTGAAATCGTGCGTGCCCATAGATTCGGTAACCAGGAAGTAGCTGAGTTGAGCACGCAGGGTTTCGTTCCCGCGCGGTTCATCGGGTTTCCCCAGGAACTGGGGCGAGTTGATACGGAACTGGGGGCTGCGGCGATAACGCAACGAGGTTCCGATGATATCAATGTTAGCGCCCGCGTCGATTTGCGCCTGGAGGTGAGGCGGAATGGGGCGCGCTTCGAACACGCTTTCCCGTTCGGTATATTGCACTTCCACGCTGAGGTTGGGGTTGATGACACCGTTGTAGGTAATCGCCGATTGCTCGCGGGTGACCGTGCGGGTAGCCAGGGTGGTTTCGTCGAAAGATGCCGAGGTGTTGTTCACATTCAGAGTTTCCCGACTGAGGTAGCTTACGCTGAGGTTATGTCCGTCCGTTAACTGCCCGGTAAGTTTCACCTCGAAGCGCTCGTCCTCATCCACGCGACCGGGCACAGGGCGGACACCGGGTCGCACCTGGGGTTCCACACCGTAGGAGGCAGCGGCTGTATCCGTGATGGGATTGGGGTTGACATAGTTGATGTCGATATTTTCCTCGGACTGCTGGGCGGCCACGAAAAACCACAGACGATCCTTGATGATGGGTCCGCCGAAGGTCACAGTGTCCACATGATCGATCTCATCACTCTTTCCGGGGAAGTTGGGATCGTCGCGTTCCAGCGGCGTTTCCGCGGTCCAATCCGGATTGGACAGCGCAAAACGCAGGGAACCGGCAAAGGTATTGCCGCCGGACTTGGTGACCGCGGCAACCACGCCGCCGCCGAACTGTCCGTACTCGGCTGAGACGGCAGCCGTCATCACGGTAGTTTCTTGGATGGAGTCCTCGATGATGGCGTTACCCGGCTGCGAGCGGATATTGTCGAACCGGGAGTCTGCGCCGTTGATCAGCCAGGTGTTCGCGCCGCTGTTGGCGCCGGAGATCTCGGCCGCGCCGGTGCCGCCGTTGAAGGTTACGCCCGGTGATAGTCGTGCGATATCGGCCTGGCTGCGTCCCAAGGTGGGGAGTTTATCGATGATGTCCGATTTGAATTGAGCGGCCACTTCCACATTATCTAAAACGGGATCGGAGGAGCCCACCACGGTAAGCGTTTCCTCGGTGGCTTCCGGCTTCATTACGATGGTAGGCCGGGCGACGCCGCCCAAAGCAACGGTCAGGGTGGTTTTATCGGTGGCCATACCGGTCAGGGTAGAGGTGATGGTGTATTCACCCGGTGGAATCCGACGAAAGAGGAAACTACCGTCGGCTCGGCTGACATCCGTCCGTGTGCCGATCAGTTTTTCCGATTCCAGCAAGACAGTGACACCGGGGAGGGGGCTGCCCTCGTTATCCACAACCTTGCCTTGAATGGAACCGGTCGTTTGTGAAAAGGTAAACGGTGAGAGCAAAACAAACAGGAATAAGCATTTTAAGCCGTGAGACATATCCTTTCTCCTTGATACAAACTAGCGCATGTATGGATGAATCTAATGATAGGCTCGAGTGGAACGATTCAGCAGAATGTAAGCTGATGTATTGAAGGGCTTGACTCCTGATCGCATTCTAACACAAGCGTGCACGGTCAGTCATAATTATGGCGGGGAACCGACCTTGACGAGCCCCGGTTTGTCTACTTACCGGTTTGAATATACAGATCCACACGTTCCTCCAACAAGGGCATGCTGATGGAACCGCCTTCCAGTACGGCGCCGTGAAAAGCTCGGATGTCGAACTGTTCCCCCATCGCCTTTTCAGCTTTGGCGCGGTATTTTCGGATCTGTTCGAAACCCAGCTTATAAGCCAGGGCCTGACCGGGCATATCGGTACTGTAGCGCAGGGTTTCGGTGGTAATTTCGGCCTCGGCTTGGAAACAGTGTTCCTTCATATAGGCGCGCGCCTTGGACAGCGGCCACTTCATTGCGTTCATGCCCGTGTCCACCACCAGCCTCGCGGAAATGAACATGTCGAAGACCAGCCAACCGTAACGATCGTAGGGGTCGCTGTAAAGTCCCATTTCATCGGCCAGCGAGGCGGCATAATTGGCCCAGCCCTCCGTAAACACCGTCATGTTGATCGCCCTGGCTCTAAAAACATGCAAATCCTTGTTCTCGCGCTGCAAAGCCAGGTGGAAATGATGCCCGGGAATCAACTCGTGGTAGATCAACGGCGCCGCCCACAGCATGGAGCGGTTTTCCAGATCGGAACCGTTGAACAGGTAGCGACCCACGGGATCCGCCTCGGTCGGCCGCTGATAGTAGCCGTAGGTCATTCCCGCCTCGGAGGCCGGGTTCAGGCGTTTGGTGCCGTAGGGCGCCTTGGGTTTCAGGCTGAAGTAGGCGTCGATCTTGGGTTCGATGCGTTTGATGTACATGTCGAAGCGGTCGGCAATGTCCTGGGGTGTTTTAGCCAGGAACCGGGTGTCCTTGCGCAGCTTCTCGTGAAAAGCCTCCTGGCTGCCGTCAAATCCGACTTGCTTGCGGATGGCGGCCATTTCCTTCATCAGCCGGGCGACATGTCCTTTTCCCATTTCGTGAATCTCTTGGGGACTTAAAGCCAGGGTGGTGTGGGCACGGATGCGCTGCCGGTAATAGGCGTCACCACCGGGGTACTGCCACAAACCTACGGACTCGGGCAGGCGGTCCTTATAGGGTCCGTTCAGATAATTCAGCAAGGCGTCCATGGCGGGAAACAGGCTGTCGGCAGTCTTTTGATCCACCTGCTTGCAAAAGGTTTCTGCGCCCTCAGGTAAAAGATCCATGCGATCCATGGTCATCTTGAAGGTCGCGGGCGCGGCGGCGCGCGCCCCCTGGAACATGGCGATTACCCCGGGCAGCGCGGGTTTGGGCAGCAGGATGCTCCGCTCCTCCTGACCTTTGATCTTTTTCAGGAGTTGTTTGTAGAAGCGGGCGTAGCTATCGACCAGATTCATGTAGTCGGGTTTGTCTTGCGGGGTTTTCATGACGAAACCCTGTGCCGCCGCCGGCACCATGGCCAGGAGGAAGCCGGCGTGATAGGGCAATACGTCGAATTCCAACCAGTAGTACTTGGGGCCGTCCACCGCTTCTTGCAACTGGTTTTTGAACAAATCATAGGTGGCCGCGTCCTGAAAGGCGAGTTGCTTACGATCCACCGATTTCAATTGCTCCAGATAACCGGCCGCTCTTTCCGCTCCCTTCTTAACCTCGGCCAGGGAGGTGTCGGGCACCTCCCGTAACAGGGCATCGCTGTAGAAGGCGGGGTATTTCTCTACGAGGTAATTGAAATAATCGGTGCAGATGCGATCGAGTTTCTCGGCATGGGAGGAATCGGCGGCAACGGCGGCGCTCACCGACAGGCATAACAGTAGTGCGGTCTTGAAAGGCATGGTCAACTCCCGGCATTGGAATAGGACACGCCCAGTTTGTACATGGTGAGCCGGCACTGTCAAGCAGGCTATGAAATAGACGATCCGACTAAACAGCTTAAAAGTTTGGCCGAGCTATGAGCAGGTAGCCTATTATGCTAAAATTGAAAAGACAAGGAGTTTATCTATGAGCCGCTTGAACGATTCATACACGGTCCAAGACTTTACCATAGACCCAGATAGAGTGATCGGCGACCTAGCTGAGAAAAACCATGTAACTTTGACTCGTGACGGCGAGGGCGTTGCGGTGGTTCAAACAATTCATTCATATGAAGCCGATCAAGAGGAAAAACGTTTTATGCGCGCTGTAGTCCAGGGCCTGGCGGATATCGAGAACGGTCGTGATGTTTCTCTAGAAGATGCAAGACGACGGCTGGGCATTAATTAGGCGTTCCATTTTGCTCCCATTACGATTAAGTGAATCTGCTGTTTCCGATTTGGAAGATTTGGTTCTTTATTTTGAAGGAAAAGGTACTCCAGAAGTAGGGCCTCGCTTGGTTGAGCAGATCCTTGCCAAAATAGAAATACTATCCCAATTCCCCGATCTCGGACGTGTTGTGCCGGAATTTGAAAGAGAAGACCTCAGAGAGCTAATTTTCCGATCCTACCGGATCATTTACAGAAGAGAGGAAATGGTCGTTCGAATTGTGCGGGTATGGCGCTCAGAGCGCTTACTCAGGCTTTCGTGAGATCGCCGCAGCCTGATTATCCCAGGGTTGCCTGGGAAGGGGCGAAACCAGCACGTTCCGACTGGAAAAAATCACTCGCCAACCAATCCGCGAGCCTTTAGGACTTCGGCTACATGCTCGGCAAGCATCCGCTGAATCTCCGGTTTCAGTTGCGTCTCATCCAGGAAGTAACGGCGGCCGGGCAGGGCAAAACCGTATTCCAGTAGGGCGCGGCGGTAAAGCGCCGCTCGAAATGGGATCAACTGAGCGCCGGTCTCCGAGGTTTGCTCTGCCAGGATTTGATTGATCTCGCGTGTAGCGCGGACGGGCAACGCGTCCAGTCGCAATGCTTCCTGAAAGCAGGCTTCTGCCGCTGTCGCATTCTTCATCAGAAAATAGGTGCCGCCCATCAAGAAGTAGGTTTCGGCGTAACCCGGGTCCCTGGCCAGAGCCGGGTCCAGCAGGGCGAGCGCCTCCTCGGGTCGGCGTTGCGAAAGCAGATTGCGCGCCTCTTCCAGCGCCTCATCGATGGCGGCGGCATCCACCCCTCCGGCATGACGGGACAGGTTGGGCGGCGCTTCGATCATATTGCCGACCGGATCGATGAAGGCTATGGCGATCTTGTGGTCGGCAGCGATATCGATCATGAGGCGGACGCTGAAGTGGAAATGTGTCAAGGCGGCGTCCCTGAAATCGACGGGGACTTCGTGGTCATTCCAGCTCCGGGTTGGGATATCCGCGCCCAGATAGTGTTTGGGTTTTCCAGGACCCTGCCCCAAAACATTGACCAACCGAATGCGGGCCAGGCGACGTCGCCATTTCCGCATCGGCGTGGATTCATGGATACGTTTGCCGTAGGTGCGCGGCTCCAACCATTCCGCGTGACCCGTGTAGATAAGGAACAGGTCGGGATCGTATGAGACCAGGGAAGATAACAGCCGCGCCAATCGATAAGCGGCCATATCGGGCGCCGCGACGTTAATCACCTGATAGTTTGTTTCTTCCGAATCTCTATTGAGGAGCAATTCCAGTTGGAAAGGCCAGGCCTCCTCGGGATTCTCCGAAAGGCCGTGCGTGGTCGAGCCGCCGAGAGCGAAGATCCTGAACTCGTCCGAGGGTTTTCGGGCTGGAAAGATTTGTTCACGGAACCGTTCCCGATGAACGGGGGCTGTTTGGAACCAGGTTTTTCCTCGATGCTCGACACGCTGAAAGAGCGGGGCACTCTCCTCGATCCCCAGGTAGGGGTCCACATATCGGTTTGTCTTTCCCGCGTCCAGCACCACCAACAGTAACTCCAACAACACGGCGGTGATCAGGAGGGCGGTCAAGGCTAAAGCCAGGACCACCCATAAAGGACGTGGACGCGCGGCTGCGCTCATAATGCATCGGCCTCCCTTGGATCACCGATTTGTCCTTCCGAATGACCGACGACGGTTGCGGCGATTGAATCGCTGTAGATATTGACCACGGTGCGGTACATATCCAGCGGTCGATCCACGGCCAACATGGTGCCCACGATCAGGCCCACCTGTTCACCGCGTAAACCCACCGCATCGAGCACGATGAAAATCATCACCAGTCCGGCCGAGGGCACGCCCGCCGCACCGATGGAGGCCAGCAGGGCGGTCAGGACCATCAGGATCTGTTGGCTCAGATCCAGGTGGATACCCATGACCTGGGCAATGAACAAGACACCCGCGCATTCATACAAGGCGGTGCCGTCCATATTGACCGTGGAACCCAGCGGCAGAACGAAACTGGTAATGCTGTTGGATACCCCTACCTTATGCTCAACGCAGTCGATGGTCACCGGAAGGGTAGCCGAACTGGAGGAGGTGGAAAACGCGGTCAAGAGCGCGTCTATCATACATTTGAAATGATGCTTGGGACTGCGTTTGGTCAAAAACAGTAGGAACAGCGGCAGTACCAGGAACAGGTGCAGCGAGAGGCCTACGGCGATAGTGATCATGTACCCGCCGATGGCCGCGAAGAACTCCAGGTCCATAGTGGTTACGGCGCGGAAGATCAGGCCGTAGACGCCCAAAGGGGCCAGGCGGATGACGCCGCCGGTTAATTTCATCATGACGTGGAAGATGCCGTCGATAGGACCCAACACGCGCTCGCGATAGGGTTCGCCCACCCGGGTCAAAGCCGCGCCGAAACACAGGCTGAAGAAGATGATGGACAGCATATCGGCTTCCACCAGGGAATTGACGGGATTCTGGGGAATGATCCGCATCAGGATATCGCCCAACGAACCGGGCCGCTCCAAGTCATCGGCCGAAATCCCGGAACCCTCGCCGATATCGACGCCTACGCCGGGTTTAATGATGTTGGAAAGACTCAATCCCACGAAGATGGCGGCGGTGCTGCTGGCCATATAAAATGCGAAGGTCTTCAAACCAAGGCGACCCAGGTTCTTGGGATCACCGGCGCTGGCCACACCGCTGACGATGGATGTGGCCACCAGTGGAACGATGACCATGCGCAGCAGCCGCAGGAAAACCTGACCCAAGGTCACGGAACCGTCGGCAAACCAGGTCATGGGATCGAACCAGAAGCCGGCCGGGTCCGCCGGGAAGAGACGGAACAAAACGCCGATCGTAGAGCCCGCGATCAGGGCAATAAATATTTGAATGTGCAGGGGCAGATGAATCAAGCGAAAAAGGAACGATTTCAAACGGGCCTCCCAGGGGCATCGCATCCATTAGCAACGGCCGTGTTTGAGCTCATTCTACAAGGGATGAGGAGAATTGTCATGTTCTGAACGGAGGCTCAGGCAAGGTTCCCGTCTCCATTCAGTCAAACAACCGGCTCAAAACCATTTAGGCTGCAAGACCCCTGAAACCGTTTATATCGGGTACCGGAGTATTGTGTCGTGTCTCCAGATACAAAAAACAATCACGGAAAAGTGAATTGAGATTCCTGCCGGGCCGGCTTTCGGGATGGTCCTCGAGTTCATTTAACTCGTGGGGATGAACCGCAAGATCATTCCCGAAAGCCGGTAAGCTGTCGGGATTCAGTCTCCTGAGATTTCTTTCAAGGCCCAGTGGATTCGTTCGGCCAGTTCGAGGGAAGCGTTATCCAGTGCGGCTTCCAGGTAGGGCCTTGCGCTCGTGGAACCGATTTCGCCCAAGGCCCAGGCGATCATTTTTTGAACCGATTCGTCACTGTCGGTGAGAGCTCGCCCCAGTCCGTCGACCGCCGAACCCGAGCCGATTTCGCCCAGGGCCCAGGCTGCCTTCTTGCGGACATCCGCGTTCGCGTTTTGCAGGGCGCCCAGCAGGCCTTCCACCGCCGAACTGCTGCCGATCTCGCCCAGGGCCCAGGCTGCCCTCTTGCTGACATCGGGTTCGCTGTCGCTCAGGCGGGCGATCAGACCCTGAACGGCAGAGGCGTCGCCGATTTCGCCAAGTGCCCATGCTACCCTATTGCGAACCTCCGCATCCGCATTCTGCAGGGCGCCTACCAATCCTTCTACTGCCGAGCTGTTGCCGATCTCGCCCAAGGCCCATGCCGCCCTCTTGCTGACCTCAGGTTCGCTGTCGCTCAGGCTGTCGACCAGCGCCTGTACGGCCGATGAATCGCCGATTTCACCCAGCGCCCAGATCACGCGGTTGCGCATTTCCGGAGCTTCGTCTTCGATAGCCCCGATAAGGGCGGGGATGGCTTCGTCAGCTTGAATTTCGCCCAAGGCCCAGGCTGCTTTCTTGCGGATTTCCAGGCTCTCGTCCTTCAGGCTTTCAGTAAGGGCGGGAACAGCGTCCCGGTGTTCGATTTCACCCAGCGCCCAAACGGCAGTCTTGCGCACTTCCTCGGATTCGTCGTCAAGCGCGGCGACCAGACCGTCGATCGCATTTTTGGATTCGATCTCGCCCAGGGCCCAGGCTGCTTTCTTGCGGACATCGGCGTCGGTATCTTGCAGCAGCGAGACCAGGGCCGGTACCGCCGATTCATGCTCTATTTCACCCAAGGCCCAGACGGATAATTTGCGGACTTTCGGCGATTCGTCTTCAAGAGCAACCATCAAGGCTTCGACCGCTTTGTGGGATTCGATTTCGCCCAGGGCCCAGGCCGCTCTTTCGCGAACCTCGTCTTCGGAGTCGGTTTGTAAGGCTTCGGCCAGGGCCGGTACCGCTGCATTTGACTCGATTTCACCCAGAGCCCAGGCCGATTTGACGCGAACTTCCACGGCCGGGTCTTGCAGGGAGGCGCTCAGGCCCGGTACCGCTTTTTCCGATTCGATTTCACCCAAGGCCCAGGCTGCCGCCATGCGTACCTCGACCACTTCATCACCCGTCAGCGCGGTTACCAGGGCATCCACGGAGGCTGATTGTTCCAACTCGCCCAACGCTCCGGCCGCTTCACTTCTCACCTGCCGGACCTCGTCCTGAAGCGCGGCTCTCAGGTTGGGTTCTGCGGCATCTACTTCGAATTCACCCAGGGCGAAGACGCTTGCGCGGCGCATGGCCCAATCCTGGTCGTTCAGGAAGGCGAACAAGCTGTCCACAAGACCTTCCAGGGGGATACGCGCACGGCTCTCGGCAAGGGCCCAGACCGCGTTGCGACGCGTCACAGGATCGTCGTGGTTGACCGCATCCAACAGCGCATCGACAGCCGGGTCGCCGATGGCGGCCAAAGCCATGGCGGCGCTTTCACCCGGAGAAGCGGTTTTGAGGATATGATGACGCGGACGCCACCATTGTTCGTGTCGGTGGTGTTCCCGGTTGTTGTGGCATTCGAAGGCGTCGATCGGCGTCTCGTCGCTCAGCAGCCCGATCAGGTACGGGACCGCCGCCGCTTCGTGCGACTTACCCAAGCGGCAGGCCGCCTGGGCGCGAGTCAGGGCATCCGGGGAGGAAAGATGGTCCAACAGCGATTGCAAGGTAACATCGTCCAGGCGCGGTTCTTCACGTTCTTCCTGAAACGGTTCGGGCTCCATGCCTGCCTGTGCCGGGGTCCAAGCCGTGGTCAAGGGCTTGAAGGCCGAGAGCAACAGGGCGCAGGCAAAAACGAAGAGCATGGTGAAGCCGGCTTTGCTCCGGCCGGCGCCGGTGCGGTCCAGGTTGGGGTTCAGGATGGCTTTGATTCGCTGCTTCAATTCTTTCTCCTCCGTCAGGGCTAATGCCGTCGGTAATCGGTGATTGGGTTGGTGGGTATGATTCGAGATGCGCAACAGGGTTTCGGCATAGGTAGATGCTTTACCGCCCAGCGACAACACCCTGTCGTCACAAGCTTTTTCGCGTTCCAGGCGCATCCTGGCCGCTGCCCGCCAGGCGAAGGGATTGAACCAGTGGAGGATGCAGGCAAGATGTCCCAAGGACTGACTGAAGTAATCCCAGCGTTTGACATGGGACAACTCGTGCAGCAGAACGATCTTCTGCATCTCCCGAGACCAATCGGGTGCGTCGGCAGGCAGTAGGATGACGGGTCGCAGGACGCCCCAGGTCAGGGGGACGCTTTCCGCCTCGTGCAAGAGGAGGCGAACGGGTCGACGCAGGCCGACCGCGGTGCGACATGCTGCAAAGGTTTCCAGGAGGGGGGAGCCGGCCGGCTCAGCGGTTGCGGCAAGGCGGCGTAAGAACAGGTTTTCCCGGAACACACCGACCAATAACCACAGGCTGCCGCAAAGCCAGGCGGCGATAATCGCCAACGCTACCCAAGACAATCGGTTCTTCCAAACAGCTGTTTCCGTGTGACCGGGTGCGGCGGTATTTTGCCGGTCGGTTACCGCAAACAGGTCCGGTTCCTCCTCCAAGGCCCCGGTCGGGAGTTCAGCGGCCCGGTTGTCAGCAACGTCAGAAACCGGGGTGACGGCAATCTTCGACGTCAGTTCGGTCTCGGTTTTCGACTGTCGTGCTTGCGGATTGGTCAGATCCGGTGTAGGCAGTGCGGGCATGAGGGGTGAAAGCAGGGTCAAGGCCAGGACGCCGGTCATGGTGACTGCCAGGAACCCGTGTCGCGTGGAGGCAGAGGCTTTCGCCAGTCCCCGATAGACCAGCATGGCGCCCCATAGGACGAGCCCGCCCTTGATCGCTGTCTCCAATGAATAGCCGAGTCCCGGTAACACCATCATGTCGAGGATTTCTTTCATGATTAACGTCCTTCGCCCTTGGCTTGCTCGATGAGTTGCGACAGCTCTTGGATTTCTTCTTCGGTGAGACCCTCTTGGGTATGGCCCAGCAATCCGGCGACCGCGCGAACGGTGGAACCGGCGAAGAAGGTTTTGACCAGGTGGTTGACCGCGGTTGCTTGGGCGCGTTCCGGGGAAACGGCGGGCCGGTAGATGAAGCGCCGACCATCCTTGCGGTGGATCAACTGTTCCTTCTCGACCAGAATTCGCAACAACATGCGCACGGTGGAGTTGCTGGGCGGTTCGGGCATCATCTCCTGGATTTGGGCGGCGGTCGCTTCGCCCAGGCGGAAGACGGCGTCCATGATCTGGCGCTCGCGTCTGGAGAGCTGTTGGAATTGTGACTTGGGTTCCATGGCTGAACTCGCGAAATGTTAATTTTTACACAATTCCAATCTAGGTCGCGGGACCGGACTTGTCAATGAGAAATGTGTAAAAATTAACAATTCGTTCGATCAAGGCCGGCATCGGGGGATTATCGGCCAACTGTTCTGTCGAGTCACGAGGCCTGTAGACATAAAAAAAGCGGGGCCCGCTCAACGGCCCCGCTTACTTACGAGAGAGATGTCTAGCTTTTGAAGATGTTTCCCCCATCTTCGATTTGGACGGTGACGTAGAAATGCGAGGGAGATGAACTCCATTTCCATGACCCGTCCGGCCCTGCTCCCCTTAAAGCAATAGGAATGCCAAAACATGTCTTCACGCTTAAAGATCAACTATTAAAAGGCTTGCACGGTTTCGACGAAAAGGGCGCCTTGTGAGGCTCATGAGCAACGACATGTCGATGACGCGTCAATTGACATTTAAATTCGTTTGGACATGAATCGCTTGGACGGGGGAATGGATTTCCTGAGGGAGTTTTGTTACACGTAATTAATGTCACTCGCCGTTGCAATGTCGGCTGCTTTGCAGGCGTCCAACGCGTCCGGGCTGAAACCGCCCGTGGCCAGGAGGCAGGGAATGACTACGCGGTCGGGGTGTTCGGCCGCGA
>JASJCB010000031.1 GCA_030066195.1 Acidobacteriota bacterium | reverse complement strand
TCAACGGTTTCTAACCCTATGTAGATTACATAGGGGGTGAAATCAACGGAATCTAACCCTATGCACGCTGAGAGGGGTCAAAGTCAACGGTTTCTAACCCTATGTAGATTACATAGGGGGTGAAATCAACGGAATCTAACCCTATGCACGCTGAGAGAGGTCAAAATCAACGGTTTCTATCCCCTATGCAGACTACATAGGGGTCAAAATCAACGGTTTCTATGACTATGTAGATTGCATAGGGGCCGAAATCATTGTTTTCCAGTCGGCGTGGGCGTATGATCTCACATACAGACGCGATTGCTTTTTGCGACAGGTCGACACTCGGGACCATTCCGGGTCACAGTTTGTCCACAAATGGCGACATCGATTCAACGATCGGGTACCATGTTCTGTCCATAGATCGGGGTTGAGAACAACTACTCAGGCGGTTTGCACCCCTTTTTGACCGTTTGGCATCATCCCTGCTTTAACCATAGTGTCGGCCGGCACGTCGCACGCAAGGAGTACACCATGAAAAAGATCATCACTTCCCTATTGCTTTTGTTACCCATGATTGCCTTTGCCCAACCTATTCCCAACAGCGGCATGCAACCGAACAAACTGGAGGGCCGCGTTCTTGGCAAGAAGGTGTTTTACCTTTACAAGGTGGTTGCCCATGCGGCCGTCAGCGACGACTGGAAAACCTTTATCACCTTTCGCAATGACCAGGAAAGAGAGACCACCCTGATCATCGATTTCCTCGATGCGGACGGCGCTCCCGTTGAAGCCGAATTCTATACGATCGAGAACAACGAAATACCCCTGGTCGGTACCGGGGTCGATATGACCCTGCCGCCCGTGGGCATGGACACCATCGAGTTCGACTTCCTGCCGGGCGGACAACGCAATCTGCAAGTGTTTGTCTACGCGGAAGTCGACGGCTTGCAGTTCGGTATCGAGACCATGCTGCACAACTTCCAGGGTGCGGATAAGGTCGCCACCGTCGGCGCCATCGACCAACTTCCGGGTCCCAACTTCTTCATGAATATCGACCGGCGCCTGGACCCCTATACCCAGAACTGGAAACAACGCGGTTTCGCCGTCACCAATGTTTCCGAATTCACCTGTGATTGCGAGGTCGTGCTCTACGATGATTTGGGCGGGTTTGTAGACAGCGCTTTATTGCGAATAGACAGCGGCGCCAAATGGTTGGGCACGACCGCGGTCATGTTTCCCGACATCGACGATCTCCTGGTCAGCAACCTCGGTCTAATCGACGTTCGCTGCAATGAAAATGTCGCGGTACTGGGCCTCGCGTTCGAGGACAATACGCCCATCGTGGGTTCGGTTCCGGTTGACTACTTCGAAATCGTTGGCGGTAAACGCGTGATTCGTGCCCGCTGATCTACCGACCATCATTCCCCGTCACCATGGATGCGGCCCTTTCCCGGGCCGCATCACCCTCCGAGGTAAATCCCCCGCTTCGCGCCGATCCGGTGTCAAGGATCTGTAAACGCTGAGAAACACTGAGCCTGTTTGGCCGGGGATTACGCTTCATAAACAACCAGAGAACAATGGGCGGGTCTTCCGCTACTGTTCTTTCCCCGGCGAGGTGTCCCATGACTCGGCAAGTAATTTACCGCCTTCAAGACGTGCAACTGACAGGCGGGGACACCCGCGCCCAACGTCGATTCGTCATCGAGTTGTCCTTTGACAAAACCGTGGGGGCCATGAGCGCCAATTTGAAGCGACCCTGTTCATTCAGCGGCGTTGCTCTTTTCGATTTCCTGGTGACCTATGTCCGGGTTCAAGATATCGAATCTATAGCCTGGGTAACTCACCATCGGTTCTGGAAGAATCCCGACAACCGGCTCTTGCTGGCGGGCGAGCTGAAACTCCAGCTTTATTACCTGGTCGCGCGCCTTACCCGGCGCCTGGGGGTGAATACCTTACCGGAAAGGCTAAAGGTTACCCCCGCGCAGGGCGAAATGATTAGACAGGCAGCCTTACGGGTGTTGCACGAAGTGTTCAGCAGCCTGGGCCCACGCATTCGCGGCGGCCTGCTTGTTTCCAGGAACCTTACCCGGAGGCGCGGCGGTGATCGCGCCATGGATCGCAAGTTATTCAGTCGCATTGCGTTGCATCATGGTTTAATAAGGGTCCTGAACTGTCCCGCGTAAGCATTCGCGCCCGCCTGAATGCCCAATAATTCCTGGAGGAATCGATGAGCTTGACCCTGGTCTTCGGTGCCGTCCTGGCGTTGCAACCCAACCGGTTCGACGCCATGTTGACCTGGAAGAACAACAAGATGTACGCATTCAGCGGCACGTATTACTATCGTTACGATCTGGCCGCCAACCGCATGGATCCCGGTTACCCCAGGCCCATTCAAGGCAATTGGCCCGGTCTGGGCTTCAATACGGTCGACGCCGCCGTCAATTGGCAGAACGGAAAAGCCTACTTTTTCTCCGGCGGCTGGTATACCCGTTACGACATTGCTACCGACCGCGCCGATCCCGGCTATCCCAAGCCCATCCAAGCCGCTTGGAATGTCAATTGGACCAAGGTCGACGCGGCCCTTGCCCGGGGCAACGGCAAATTCTACCTGTTCAACAACGCCACGCAAACCTATATGCGCTACAGCGCCGGCGGTCAATGGGACCCGGGTTATCCTCAGTACACCTCGCGCTGGACGGGTTGGCCCTTCCCCATGGTGGACGCGGCTTCCGGGTATTCAGGCCGTATCTACTTCACCCAGGGCGGCAACTTCATGCGCCAGGTCTATAATACGGGTGTGGGCGAACCGGGCTACCCGAAACCGCTCAGTTGGATGCCCGACGTGGGCCGCGGCTCTACCCCGCCGCCGACAACGCGTCCGCCCGCTCCCACCCCGCCGCCCACCTACGCGCCGCCGACAAACCAGGCCGGAACCTGCACCGTCAACGGCACCCTTACTTACCTGCAATACGGCGCCTACAAGCAATGGAATAACGTTACCGTCGAACTCTACCAGGCAAACGGCTATCTTCCCGGGCGCCGTCAACAATTGATGAACGCGGGTTATACGTTTGAAAACGCCATGAAGCAATGTACCGCTGAGCCCAACCTTTGGACCAGGGCAACGACCGCGGTTACCAAACCGACCCAATATGTCAGCAATAAATACGGCTGGAACTATTCCTGGTTCGGTTTCGTCAGATTGAAGCCGAACGCCTACATGGTGAAGGTGCCGGGTTATCCCAATCTGACCCGTTGGCTCAATTTCACCGGCCCCAACCAGAAGTTGGACGTGGCTCTGGAACACCAATAATTGCCAAACAGGCCGGCGATCGGCAGCGCTGAAGTCGTGACCGATCACCGGCCTTTGGTCTGGATTTTAGACGGCATACGGGGTAACGTTCTCTCGTGAAGGAGAGCCCGTGTTCGCCAAACTGCCCGTGGACGATGCCGTCCCCCAAATTCTGGACGCCCTGAATTCAGCACCCGCCGTGGTCTTACAGGCCCCCACCGGAACCGGGAAAACCACCCGGGTGCCGCCCGCGCTTTTGGATGCCGGCATCTTGGGTAACGGCAGGCTGATGCTGCTGCAACCCAGGCGGGTCGCGGCCCGGGCCTGCGCGCGCACCATGGCCCGGATGCGCGGGGAAAAAGTCGGCGATACCGTGGGCTACCAGATTCGCTTCGAGAAGCTGATCTCCAGAAAGACCCGAATCGCCGTGGTGACCGAGGGCATCTTGACGCGACGCTTCTTGAGCGACCCCATGCTGGAAGATGTTACCTGCGTCGTCCTGGACGAATTCCACGAGCGTTCCATTCACACCGATCTGGCCCTGGCTTTTCTGCGCGAATTGCTGACTATTCGCGATGATCTGAAGGTCGTGGTCATGTCGGCGACGCTACAAGCCGAACCCATCGCCCGTTTCCTCTTCGACTGCCCGGTGGTGCGGGTTGAAGCCAGGACCCATCCGCTCAGTATCGATTACCTGTCCATGCCGGCGTCAACACCCCAGGGCGAACTGGTCGAAGCCGGTTTGAAACAACTATTGGCAGATTCTCGGGACGACGGCGGCCACGTATTGGTCTTCCTACCGGGCGCCCCGGAGATCCGCCGGGTTCAACGATACCTGGCTCGTCGGAATTGGGCCGCAGAGATCGTTCCGTTGCACGGGTCCTTGTCATCGCAAGAACAGGACGCCGCCTTGACACCCACTGAACGGCGGCGCATCATCCTGGCCACTAACATTGCCGAGACCTCGCTGACCATCGAGGGCGTAACGGCGGTGATTGACAGTGGCCTGCGCAAGACCTTGATTCACGATGCGGGCCGCGGGGTAGATCGCCTGGACCTGGTGCGCGTCAGTCAGGCGGGCGCCGTGCAACGAGCCGGGCGCGCCGGGCGAACCGGACCGGGCCGCGTCATTCGGCTTTGGGATGAACAGCGCCAGGTGAGTTTGATCGCCGAGGACCCGCCGGAAATCAGCCAGGCCGATCTGGCCGCGACTCTGCTGCAAGTGCTCGACTTCCACGGGCCCGACCTGGATGCCTTCCCCTTCTTCGAAGCCCCGCCGGAAACCTCGAAGACACGCGCCCTGGAAACCTTACAGATGCTGGGCGCGGTGGACGCGAATCACCGCCTCACCGAGCGCGGTCGACGCTTGGGCCATCTGCCCTTACACCCGCGCACCGGCGCCATCCTGGAAAAGGGCGCCGCCCTGGGCCTGGTGGAGGAAGCGGCCGGCCTAAGCGCCCTGCTGAGCGAAAAACCGCTGACCCGAGGCGACAGCGACCTGTGGACGCAGCATCGGATGATCACTGACTGGGATGTGGGCGACCGGCTGCCCGAGGAGGTCGATCGCGGAACCGCGCGACGCGTCCGCGATACGCGCAAGCAACTGCTGGGCATGGCGCGCAAACTGTGGCCCAAGGGTGAACGCGGTCAAGCCAAATTCAACCGCCGCGCCCTGGCCGGAATGCTCCTGGCCGGTTATCCCGACCGCTTGTGTCGAGTTCGCGAGGCCGGTAAGGCATTACTGGTTGGGGGACGCGGCATCGAGTTCAATTGGGCCGGGGGCACTCCCATGCCGCAAATGTTCCTGGCCTTGGAACTGGTCGAGGTCAGCACCAACCGGGGCGCGGCCCGGGCCGGACGTATCGTGCCCGTCACCATGGATGATGTGTGCGAGGTATTGGACGTGACCCGGTGCGATGAAGTCGTTTTCGATCGGCAACGCGAGGCCGTCACGGCGGTCCGGCGCGTGAAGTACCGGGACCTGGTCCTGGAGGAAAAACCCGGCGGTCAAGCGGACCCGACCCGGTTGGCGGAGACCCTGGCCGAACACGCGGCAGCCAGGTTCGATGTGCTCTTCAGGCCGGATAAAAAGGCAGCGGAACTACTGGCCCGCTTGCGCTTCGCGGCCCGGCACATGCCCGAGCTGGACTGGCCGGACCTTTCCAGGGAGGGCCTACTGACCATGCTGCCGCAACTGTGCCTGGGCAAACGACGCTTCGACGACCTGCGCAAGCTTGACTGGCACGGCGCCTTTTTGAATATGTTGGATTGGCGGGCCCGGTCGCTTTTGGACAAAGAAGCGCCGGAGCGCCTTGAAGTTCCCTCGGGTTCCATGGTCCGCATCGACTACGAACCCGCCCTGGACGACACCGGGTTTCCGGTACTGGCGGTGCGCCTGCAAGAGTTGTTCGGCCTGGCCGATACCCCCAGGTTGGCCAAAGGCAGGGTTCCGCTGCTGATCCACCTGCTGGCGCCGAATATGCGACCCGCCCAGGTAACCCGAGACCTGCGCAGCTTTTGGAACAACACCTACGCCGATGTTCGCAAGGAACTGCGTCAACGCTATCCCAAGCACTCCTGGCCGGAAGACCCATGGACAGCCCAGGCAATTCGCGGCGTACCTCGACGCAAGAAATAGCCGGGGCCGGTCTTCCGGTCGCGGAATTTAATTGGCTTCCATATGGTCCAGCATTTTCTGACCGGCGACGTATTGTTCGTAGATCTGCCGCTTTTGGGTCGGGGCGAAGGTGTTCTTGTACAAGACGAAATCCTGGTTGACGATTTTATGCATCATCTCCAGGGCTTCCTCCTTCTTGCCCTCCGCGAACAGCAGGCGAGCGTGGTGACGTTTGAAGATGGTGCCCTCCATCTTCTGTTCCAGCCTGGGGATGAGTACCCGGCGCACGTCTTCCAGCTTGCCGAAAGTCAGGTTGACATCCAGGTAGATATCCAAAGTAGAGTCGTCCGGGGTGTCGCGCGCCAGGGCAAAAGCCAGATCCAGGGCCTCTTTTTCCCGGTTGGCGGCGGTGTATACCTTACAAGCCATCACACGGGTTTGGCGGGTTGTGAAATCTTCCGTATGGAACGGCTCGATCACGGCCAGGGCCAGTTCGGCGTCTTCTATTTTGGCCAGGTAATCCAGGACATCGGCCAGGCGGCCCTGTACGTCCTTCTTACGGATCCAGTCTTGGATGATCGTCACGTCCTGAGATTGATTATAGAATCGGAACATGGCCTGAACCGCGCGCAGGCGTCCGCGTTTGCGCACGGCCATAACGATCGCGAAAAGGAGTATGGATGTCAACAGGATGCTGTAGAAATAGATCATGAACTTGCTCCAGCCTTGGATTGCCGCGGTAAGGGGCCCGCCAGGAACCGGTATTTGAAGATGGTGTAGAGAATCTTGTAGCCCGCCTTGATGACGCCGCTGACCGTGCCCGATATCTTGGAGATACCGATGCGGTTGCGGTAATCAACCGGAATTTCCAGCAAGCGCAGTCCGGCGGTTGCGGCCTTGATCTGCATTTCGATGGTCCAGCCGTAGTTGGTGTCGGCCATGCCCAGACGTTCCAGGCTCTCCCAGGAAATAGCGCGGAAGGGACCCAGGTCCGAGTAGTCGGTCTTCCAGAAGAAGTTCATCAGCGTAGTCGCCAGCCAATTGCCGAACTTTTGGGTGACCGTGAGGCTGCCCTGTTCCGCTTTGCCCTTGACCCGCGAGCCCAGAACGAAATCTTGCTCGTTGTCTATGATGGGGAGGCAGAGATCCGCCAGGTAGCGGGGATGGTCACTGCGGTCGCCGTCCAGAAAGACCAGGATATCGGGCGGGTCCTTGCGCATGTAGTCGATACCGGCCAGGCAGGCCATGCCGTAGCCGGGGGTTTCGCAATCGACCACGGTACAGCCCGCCTCGCGAGCCAGTTCGCCGGTTCGATCGGTGGAGGCGTTGTTCACGACTACGATGCGACGGACGGGCTCGCGGTCGATTTCGGAGAGCAGCACGGGAAGCGCATCTTCCTCGTTATGGGCGGGAATCAAGATATCGATTTTGAAATGACGGTTCCAGGTCAAAAGCTCACCTCGCGCGCGCTTACGTTACCACATTTTTCGGTGCGCGCCATATGGCTTGGAAACACCACAACAGGATCAGCCATTCCGGGATCAGCCACCAGAGGCTCTCCTGCCAGACCCCGGTTGCGCGGTAGGGAATGAGAATGAGATAGGAGAGCGCGGCGCCGGCATAGGCCAGATTCAGGTGCGCGCGGCGTTCGGGATGCACGAAGGGAATCAGCCACATGAGGTACCAGGGGTAAAGGGTGGGACTGAAGATATACAGCGACATCCAGACACCCGCAATGCGTTGGGTTGTGGACGTTCGCGCAAGGGTAGCGGCGGCAGCGGCAAGCAACAGGCAAATCGCCATGACGGGGCGTGTCCGGTCGTGATGAAGAAACTCTTGCAGGAGGGGGAACAGGGGATTGTTGAAATGCCACGTCCGCGAAAAGGTGATAAACGACGCGAACAGGTTCTCGCCCTCGTGCAGGTAGGGCAGCCAGGCGAGCAGCACCACCAAACCCGAGCTTGCCAACAGGCGGGGCCACTGTCGCATCGGGAAATGCAGCAGGCAGGCGGGCAGCAGTAATCCCGGCAATATCTTCAACGCTGTCATGAGACCCAGATGGAAGCCGGCTTCCAGAGGGCGATCGTTTTTCAACGCGCGGACCAGCAGAAAGGCGGGGACCAGTCCCAGGATATCCAGGTGAGCGTTCCAGAAACCCTCGAAGAGCAGCAGGGGGGAAGCAAGCCAGGGAACCACCGGTCGCCCCGCGGGATGCAGGGCAAATCCCAACAAAGTCGCTCCAAGCAACAGCTTCCAAGCTAAAAGATGCTTCGACAGAAAAGCGGCCAGGGCGAATAGGTATTGCGTCATGGGCGGGTAGATGGCGGTCAGGTGCGGATGATTGACCCTGTCCTCATGGGGATGATCCAGACGCTCGAACAGGGATTCCGGGCTGTTGCTGTAGGGTGAAAAACCCTCGGTCTGTACATAACCTTCCCAAAGATAGCGGTAGACGTCGTCGGAAAGATCTACCGGCAGCATCAGGCCGGTCAAGGCCAGGATGATCAGGGGAAAGTTCAGGCGTTTATCCGGCTCCCCCATGCATTGCCGGGCGGTGAGCAGGGCCAGAGCCGAACCATAGAAGAGGAAGGTTCCGGTGAGAAAACCGGCAACCAGGGACGCGGCTGAGATCAGGTAGCAGGCAGCGTTATAGTTTTTCCAGGATCTCATCGGGATCGCCTTCCAGGGTCAACTTGTCCAGGATCAGCGAGTTGATTTTAGCGGCCAGGAAGTGCTCGGGCGGCAGGGACTCGCGGAAGCTGACCAGGTCGTCCAGGGTATCGATATCGATTTTTTCGATTAACTGGAAGACGTCTTTCTCTCGGGTTTCTATTTTGTCCAGCGTGGTTTCCAGCACGCTTTCCGTGCTCCAATCCACATTTTCAAACAGCCAGGGCGAGTCCTCGCGGGCGGCCAACAGGTAATAACCGCCGTCGGTGCTGGGGCCGATGACGTAGTCGTGGTGGTCCAGGTGGTTGAAGACCTCTTCCACGAAAGCCTGGTCCATGCCCACGCAATCGGTGCCGATGACAGCTACCTTGCTGTACCCGGCTTTGAAGGTGTTGGCAAAGGCGTCATTCAGGCGGGTGCCCAGGTCATCGCCATACTGGTAGTGGAACTGCCAACTGTCGCCTATCCATTTGCGATAGGCGCTGATCTCGTGCTTGGAGTCGACGTAGAGCAAGACATCGTAAGAGGCCATGAGCGGGTAGACCTCGGTGATCACGCGTTCGGCCAGGGCTTCATAGAGCACGGCGGCGGCGACCGGATCTTCCAGGTCGGCGGCCAGGCGCGTTTTCACATTTCCAGGCTCCGGGAACTTCAGGAAACAAATCAGGGCATTTTTCACTTTAGAATTCCATCAGGTTCAGTTTCAATTCGTCAATCAATTCGCCCATGTCGCCGAAGCGCACGTCCGGCTTCTTCTGGCAACACTTGCGAATGATATCACAAAGCCAATAGGGAACCGAGGGATTGACCTCCAACGGGTCCGGCAGAGGTTGGTGCAGGTGCATCTGCATGACTTCCTGCGGTGTCTTGGCAATGAAGGGTTCACGCAGGGTGAACATGTAGAACATGATGATGCCCAGGGCATAGATGTCCGTGCGGACGTCAGTGCCCGTGTTTTGGATTTGTTCCGGCGCCATGTACTTGGGGCTGCCGCTGATGGACCGGCTTTGTTGCGTGACCTTGCGGGCGATGCCGAAGTCCAGGATCTTGGGATTGTAGTCCTTGTCGACGATGATGTTCTGGGGTTTGATATCGCGGTGCACCACGTCCTGGTCGTGGGCGGCCTTCAAGCCCTCGCAAATTTTGACCATCAGCCTGACTTTGTCGGTGAGGGGATCGCCCGCTTTGTCGTGAATGAACTTCTTGAGCGGCTTGCCGTCCACGTATTCCATGGTGAAGTAGCCGATATCGTGCCACTGGCCCACGTCGAAGACCTTGATGATATAGGGATGGGTGAGGTCGCGGGCCATCAGCAGTTCCACCTTCAATTCCTCGAAGTCGGCCTTGCGATGGGACAGCATCTTCAGGGCGATGTTGCGGCTGAGCGACAGGTCGCGCACCTTGAAGATGGTGCCCATGCCGCCCTTGCCGATGGTGCCCTGAACCTCGAAGCGCTCGTCGATGACGTCGCCTTCCTTGAGGTTGAACGGGTTGAAGTTCTTCTTCTTTTTGACCGGCGTCGCAAGGGAGAACTTGCCGGTCTGAGCGGCCTGGATATGATGCAGGCGCTTCAGGCGTTCGGTAACATCGGCGTAGTTGAACTTTTTGGCGGCAATCCGCTCGTAGTATTTTTTGGCCACTTCCAGGTTGTTTTCCTGTTCCAGGCAACGAGCCAGAAAATAGAAGCTGGCCATGCTGCTGTCGTCGACGGGGGAATCGGCGGTGATTTCATCCAGCAACCGTCGGGCAAGCGGGAAGACGCCTTGTTTGAAAAAGATTTCGGCCATGATCTTTTTGGCGTCCATGACGTTGGGATGATTTTCTTCCACCATCTGGAGTTGCTTCAGGGCGTCCTCTGAACGACCGTAGCGATGCAGGCACAAGCCCGCCTTGTAACGGTCCCTGGCCATGTGATACAGCTTGGCGGCATGACCGTATTTCTTGAGTTTCTCATAGCACTCCGCGGCTTCCCTGTACTGGCCGTCCTGTTCGAAAAGCATGGCCGCCTTGCGGTACTCGCCGCCCTTTTGGAATAATCGGGCCGCTTTGCGCAGGTTGCCCAGTTTCTCTTCTTCGCCGGCGGCTTTCAGGAAATCGCCCAGGTTCTCGTAGGCTTCGCTCAGCAGTTGGGGTTGATTGGTGTCCTGCAGCAAGATAAGCGTGCGTTCGAACTCGCCGCGCGCATTGCAGATTTTGGCCAACATGACGCGGGCCTGAAGATCCTGCACGGTGCCCAGCACCTTTTCGGCCATTTCCAGCTTGCCCAGGTCCAGCAAGATCTCGGCGGCGCGCAGGGCTTGCCCGCCTTTCATGAAACACTTGGCGGCTTTTTCCTTGTTGTCGTGCTCCAGAAAGATCTCCCCGGCTGCAGAAAAGCGCTTGGCGCCGATGTGGAAATTGGCGATCCAGTTCTGGTACTTCAGGATTTTGGATTTGGCCAGCGGCACGGTCTCCTGTTTGGCCAGGCCGTCGATCACCTTGCTGATCATGCGTATGGCATCGTCAAACCGCCGAGACTTGCCGAAAAGTACCCCGGCCTTTTCGTGAAAGCCCAGCTTGGCGTAAAGATTCGCGGCCTCGACCTGGCGGTTCAGTTTCTCCAAAAGTTCGGCGGCCTCGTAGTCCATACCGTGGTTGGTGTAAGCGGCGAGTGCCTTCTCGTAACTCTGGTTACGTACGTGGAACTCGGCCAGATCCTTGGCCGAGCCGTCTTTCAACAGCAGTTTTTCGGCCTTGGCAAACTGGCCCATGCCCTCGTAAATGCGCGCGGCTTCACCGAAGTTTTTGCCACTGACGTAGGCTTTGACGGCGGCTTTGTAATTTCCATCTAACTTAAAAAAATCACCGGCTTGTGTGTAGTCCCGCTGACTTAGGGCGGCTTTAGCCTGTTTTGACCAGTTCCCCATTCACATCCTCAGAAATGCCTATCGAGGTTCCTATTATAAAGATCAAACGGCTTGATGCCAAGAACCCGCGCATAACCTACGGACCCGCGGCCGATTTTGAAAGTCCGGCGGGATCGCCGCCGTGGTTCCGATATCCGGTAACAACGCCGGGAAACATATCATTTTCAGCGTTTTCTCGATTCCCGATGTTGGAGGAATCAAGGCCGATCCACGCCCGGCTCTTTCGCGGTGGACAGGAACAACGAGTGCCGGGCGACGGTCTTACTCGCTTCGCTTCCGGTCGTACTCCGCTCTCGAAGCGGGGCAAACACATCGTGATTCCCGGGCTGCGCACTGACGGCGCACATCCAAGCGACGCGAAAAAGGAGCCTATCGTGTCTTCAAGTTGTCCTATAGCTGTCGATCCATCGGCTGTGCCGGGTTTGCGGGTATCGGAGCCAATCAGGGAAAAGGAACCCGGATTCCGGTTTCTATCGGAATCGATCAATAACCTCGACGAGTCTCCGGGCTGCCGGCCCTTGAGGCTTGAAGCATGCGGCTTGAAGCTTGTATGATGATTTCGGTCCGCCGCGGCGGATACATTTTCAAGGACGGTTCGGAATGGCTTACAACCTCAGAGGACGACATTTATTGACCTTGCGGGACTTTACTCCCAAGGAGATCGGTTACCTGATCGACCTGGCCGCGAGGCTGAAATCGGATAAAGCAGCAGGTGTCTTCGCCAGGAACCTGGCAAATAAGAACATCGCATTGATTTTCGAGAAACCTTCCACGCGTACCCGTTGCGCCTTTGTGGTGGCCGCTATCGACGAGGGCGCACATCCCGAGTACCTGGGTAAAAACGATATTCAATTGGGCAAAAAGGAATCGGTCGCCGATACCGCCCGCGTTTTGGGTCGCATGTTCGACGGTATTCAATTCCGCGGCTTCAGTCACGAAACGGTGGAGCAACTTGCCGCGCACGCCGGTGTCCCGGTCTGGAACGGCCTGACCGACCAATATCACCCCACCCAGATCCTGGCCGATTTCCTGACGGTCAAGGAAAACTTCGGCGCCCTGAAAGGCATCAAGTTCGTTTACACCGGCGACGGCCGCAACAACATGGCCAATTCCCTGATGATCGGCGCCGCTAAAATGGGCATGGATTTCCGCATCGTCAGCCCGGCCTCTCTCTACCCCGACCAGGAGATTTTAGATACCTGCCGGGAATACGCCGAGGCAAGCGGGGCGAGCATTTCCCTGACGCACGATGTGGCCGAGGGCGTCGCCGGCGCTCATGTCATTTATACCGACGTCTGGGCCTCCATGGGCGAGGAAGACAAGATCCCCGAACGGATCGCCTTGCTGAAACCCTATCAGGTAAACGCCGACATGCTGGCGAAAACCGGCAACCCGGATTGCATCTTCCTGCATTGCCTGCCTGCCTTCCACGACGACAACACGGAAATGGGCCGAAAGTTCCCCGACATCAAAGAAGTCAGCGACGAGGTCTTCGAAGGTCCCGCCTCCCGCGTCTTCGACCAGGCCGAAAACCGCATGCACACCATCAAAGCGGTGATGGTGGCAACTCTGGCTTGAAACCTCGATGGCGCCGGGTTGCCGGCGCCCCTCTCAACCGGGAAACCGGCCCCTAAACAACGTTCGCCGATTTAGGATTGTACGCGGATTGGTCCCGAGTTTCAGACGTCACGGTATCAGGGGTCGACTGAGGATCTTTAAGGAAGTCCAGGTAGGCATCCAAGGGTACCGGTTCCAGCACAAGCGGACCTTGAACGGCGTGGAACTCGTATTCCGCCAACAGTTCTTTTTGTTTTTCCGCCCTGATGCCGCTGCCGATCAGCTTCAATTCCGGTCGGTTCCTGGCGATCAACGACAACACGCCCAGGTAGAGTTCCTTGTCTTTCCTACCGATGTCCACCCTTAGTCTTGTTTCCTCGATCTTGACGGCATCGAAGGGAAATTGGTACATGGCCCAAGGTCCGGAAGCTGGATTGTGATCGGCCAAACATATTCGGAATCCACGCTTTTTGATGGCTTCCAGAACCTTCCCGGGGCTCTCCGCTCGGATCAGCGATTCTTCAGGGAACTGCATGACAATCATCGAGGGGTCCAGGTTCTTCATTTTCAGGATGGTTTCCAGGCGGATCACCAGGCTTTCGTCGCGCAAGGGCGCGCCCGCCAACTCCAGGAAGAGGGTAGTGGGCAGTTCTCTTTGCTGTAACATACAGACGGCTCCGGAGAGCATCTCGAAAACCCACTGGCAAATGGGGTCCATCTGCCCTGTCAAACCGGCCAGGCCGATCAAGTTGCTCGCCCGAATCAGGCCCTTTTCGGGATGGTTGAGCACCGGCACCGCCTGGCCGCCCAAGGGCCGGCCGTCCAAATCCAGGATGGGTTGGTAGCGCAGTTCCAGCCGACCCTCGTCTAAAGCCTTGATCAGTAAATTGCTTTCCTGGGTCAACTCACGCCATTTGGCCGCCCTGAAGACGCCGTTGCCCGCGCGTTTGGCCTGGTACATGGCCAGATCCGCGTAGCGAATTAATTGCAGAGGATCTTCAGTATCGTCGGGGCAGACCGCACAGCCCACACTGGTCGAAAGCGGACCGTTGAAATCGCCGACTTGCGTCGGGGAAGCCATTTCCCGCCGCATGCTCTCCAGGATGGCGTCCATACTGTCGTAGTCGCGCAGACCGCGCACAAGAAGAGTAAACTCATCGCCGCCGCGGCGAGAGACAATGTCCACATCGCGTCGGGTTTTTTGTAGGCGTTCAGCGAATTCACGCAGCAGAACATCGCCCACCTGATGGCCGAAATCGTCGTTGATCTTCTTGAAGTCATTGAGGTCCATGAACATCAGGCCGAAGCGATTGTCCTCGGGCTCACGGCGCATACCGCGAGCGCGGCTGTATTCTTTGAAAGCCTGGTCCAGGTGAATGTCGAACAACTCCCGGTTGGGCAGCCTGGTGAGCGGATCGGTAAGATAGTCCTCCTGCTTGCGCGGACGTGCGGCAAGCGTGACCGTGACCATGCCCGGGTTCCCGGTCTGGTCGGCCACCAGCATGGAGAGTTGAACCTCCACCGGGTCACCGTATTTGTTCTTTTTCTTCAGCCTGCCCTCGAAATAGGTTTGACCCTTCCATAAGCTGCACAGTTGTTTCTTGAAGATGGGCAGGCTTTCCGGGTAGAGGATTTCACTGAGGCGGGTGCCGGGCCGCGCGTTGAAATCGATATCGGCATTGGCGGGCAGGCGAACCTCGCGAATGATGACCAGATCGGCCAGGCTCGCTACCGCGCGTCGGTTACGGGCCAGATAGTCGGACAGGTCGCTGACACCCTGATCGCGCAGGTGTTCAAAAGTGGACAACACCTCACCGAAATCCTCTTCCATAATGACGGTGCCCGCATGGGCTGATACCTTCTGAAAATAATCGCGCTCCCGCGTGAGGGCTTGTCGCTGTCTTTGCAGGGCGCGTTCCTGGTTCCATTTCAGCGTACAATTATAAGCCATCTGTTTTAAAGACAAGCTGTTGAAAGGCTTGGCCAGAAAGTGGAAGTGGCCGCCTTCTTTGAGGCGTTGAAGAATACCTTCCCAGGAATAATCGGAAAAGGCGCTGATAATGACGATTTCCGTTTCGGGGCAGGCGGTTAAAATAGCCCGGGCGGTTTCCACGCCGTCAATGCCGGGCGGCATGCGGACATCCACGAAAACCACCGCGTAGGGCCGGTTCTTCCGGCCGGCCTCGATCACTTTTTCGATGCCGCGCTTGCCGTTATAGGCGTGATCGATAGAATACCAGGCATCTCCCTGTAGGAAGCGGTCGGAATCCGGCGGCATGACGGGCCCCGGCGCCGGCGTCTTTTTCGGCGTCTTTTCCAAGACCTCATCGGACACCGGGCCGTCGTGAATGGCGAGCTCATATTGTTCAAGGTCCATACCGTCAAAGGGTCGCGGCAGGCTGACGGGCGTGGATTCACTCATAATAGCGGCCTCGTGGGCCGATCGTCTTGGACCTTTTCCCGGCTTCAGCACCTTGTCGAAATCATCATGGATAGAGGGCTGATCATCGATTACAAGGATGCGATTATTCCATGCCATGCCTTAACTCCGGGACGCGCTTGGTTCCAGGGAGACATGCAAAGGGATTATAAATAGGTCTGGTGTGTCATCATGAGAACTTATCAAAAAAAAGATGCAATGTAATCATCTACGCGAATTATCTTATCAGAGGGATAAAAAAATGCCAAGCTTCAAATTAAAACTTGAACGATTGCCAAAGGTTTGTATGTGTCGAAAAGTATCTCTGTTACAAAAGTTCCCCCCGTGCGTTCCTACCTGAATTCGGGTTTGGTTCCTCCTGGCGTCACCGGTCGGGTCGTGTTAGAATCCGCCCTGGTGGGGAGGAGCCATGCTTCGTTACCTTAAGGTCAACAATCTGGCTGTAATCGATTTAGCTGAGTTGGAATTTGAATCCGGGTTTGTTTGCCTGACGGGAGAGTCCGGGGCGGGCAAATCGGTTTTGATTGACGCCATGCTGTTGTTGATGGGGCGCCGGGCCTCCAGCGATATCGTGCGCGCCGGTTGTGATAAAGCCGTGGTCGAGGCAGAATTCGAGCCGGCCCGAGCCGGCCCGGAATTGGAACTACTGGAAGATAACCAACTCTATTTACGGCGAGAGATTACGGCGGAAGGGCGCTCACGGGCCTTTGTTAACGGCGTCATGGTTCCCAACAATGTGCTCAGCAGTTATGCGGAACTGGCCTTCGAGATCCACGGACAACACGGCCAACAGCGCCTGTTGAAGAAAACCAATCACCTTACTATTTTCGAAGACCAGACGGGCCTGAAGGCAAAAACCGAGGACTTTCGCCGCCGGCTGGAAAAACTGCGCGCCGACTTTCACACCTGGTGGGAACTGAAGGACGGCGAGGCGCAACGCCTCAAGGAAATCGATTTCCTGCGCTTGCAAATCCACGAGATCGATGAAGTCAAACCCACCGAGGAAGACGCAAGCCTGGAACAACGCTTGAAGCGCGCCCGCAATCAGGAAACCATTCGCGCGGCCCGGGCGGAGCTTTCCGAGTTATTGAACCGGGACCTGGGACCCGGCTTGACCCTCGCCGACAAATTATTGGCGACCCTGGTGGAGTACGAACCCGATCTGGCCGCTTACCAGGAACAATTGACTTCACTGGAAGCAATCGTTTCGGATCTCTATGCAGAGGTGGCCTACAACGATGATGTCTTCGACGAGGCTGCCCTTCGCCGTCTGGAAACCCGGGAAACAGCGCTCAATAAACTATATATGAAATACGGTCGCAACCTTGAAGAAGTATTGACCGAACACCGGGCCTTGAAGAAACGCTTGGAAGAGCTTTCGGGCGTCTCCTCGGATCTGGATAAGCACAGGGCTCAATTGGAGCGGGATTACGCGGCCCTGAGGAAAAGCCGAAAAGCCCTGATTGCCGCCCGTGAGAAAGCGATCGGTCCTTTCGCGCGCAAGGTTCAGGGAAACCTCCGCGAACTGGCCATGAGTGAGGCCCGTTTCGAGGTGCATCACCGATGGCCGGACTGGCCGGAAACGCTGACGGAAGAAAGACGCTTGGATCTACCGGCCCCCGATTTTCATTTCCTGCTCTCCTCCAATCCGGGCGAGCCGGTGCGCCCGCTCTCCAAGATTGCCTCCGGCGGCGAACTCTCGCGCGTGCTGCTGGCCCTGATCGGCGCCTTCACGCGGCCTACGGCGCGCCTGCTGGTCTTTGACGAAATCGATGCGGGCCTGGGGGGCGAGACAGCGCATAAAGTGGGCGCCAAACTGGCGGAATTGGGCGAACATTACCAGGTGCTCTGTGTGACGCATTTTGCCCAGGTGGCCCGCTTTGCCGCGCAAATGATCAAATTGGAAAAGAAGGTGACGCGCGGCCGCACGGCGACATCCCTGGTAATCTGCGATAACGAACAACGGGTGGACGAATTGGCGCGCCTGATGGGCGGCGATGCAGCGAGCAAAGATCTACGCGAACACGCTCGTAAACTGCTCAGCGATACCGCGGCGGGTCGTTAAACGAACAGAACCTCATAGAAGTCGTGAACATGAACCGGTCACAACGCCGAATGGACTCAATGCTTCCGGGGAAGGCCTAAAGATCCGCCCTTTGATGCTCGATTCTTCCTGGGAAGAACAAAACATCTTTCGACTAATTGGCTTTTATGCGGCCAAAGATGTCGGTTGGTTGTTTTATGCACCGACTTCCCTTGATTTTTCCAGCGAGGATTGACTCGGTACCGGATACTCAGACAACAACCTGAAAAATCCCTCCACTTTGGCGACACCCCGGTCCGATTCGAATCGGCCCGGCCGACCGGTGTCGTGAAATCACCATTCGATCACACTTGGAACCGGGCTTTCGGCCCCAATTGCCGGCCGGTTGCAAAAATAAGTAAAACCCATGCCTGCCGCCGATAAAACGGTTGACGCAACCCAAGTTTCAAACTAGGCTTATCGGGATACATTGATGTTTGTAGAAGAGCGTCACGAAGCAAAATCGAATTAAGCCCCGGAGGAAATGAGTTAAATGAACCGGTTACTGAAATTCGCATCCATCCTTCTAATGTTACTCACCCTGGCTTGCGCTAAGAAAGTAGAGCCCGAACCCGAGCCTGCCCCTCCGCCGCCGCCGCCACCTCCGCCCGCTAAACCCGCACCCGAACCGGTTGTTGAAACCCCGCCGCCCCCCGTCGTGGTGGAACCGGAGCCCGATCCCCTGGAAGGTTTCTTCAACGGCCAAAATATTTTCGAGGAAGTTTTCTTCGATTTCGACAAGTCCGACCTGCGTGATGACGCTCGCAATGTCCTGCGCAAGCACGCCCAAACCCTGCGAGCCAATCCCGGCCTGCTGGTTTTGATAGAAGGTCACTGTGACGAGCGCGGAACCGAGGAATACAACCTGGCCCTGGGTGAGCGTCGGGCGACTCGTGTGCGCGATTACCTGGTTGAACTGGGCGTCGATCCCGGCATTCTCAAAACCATCAGCTACGGCGAAACACAGCCGAAGAAGATGGGTCATGATGAAGAGTCCTGGGCGCAAAACCGTCGGGCGCACTTCAAACTCTCGCGGAAGGAATGAAGTCCGCGTTTCCAACCTCAAAAACAGAATTACAAGGCGGCTTATTGTAAGCCGCCTTTCCTCTAAGGGGCATACCCGTGTTGTATCGTTTAGTGTTGGTTGTTCTATTCCTCTCATTGGCGGCGTGTACCGACAACGAGGAAACCTTGAAGATCCAGCGCGATCTGGCCAATATCCAGGAACAGATCTACGAAATCGAAAAAACGCAGGCCGATCTCAAGGAAGAGTTACTTGCCAAGGCCCGTGATATCGACCGCAAGCTCGATGACCGCACCGGTGAAGCTGAAGTCAAGAACGACGTCAAAATCCTACAGCAACGTTTAGATCAGGCCGAGGCCCTGATCTACGACCTGGAAACCAAGTTGGTGGAAATGCGCAACAGCGCCACGCCGGTTACCCTGGGCCAAACCACGACCGCGGCGCCGGGCAATACCGCCGCGAGTCCCGATGCCGCACCCGATTCCTCCGGGCAACCCGACGGCAGCACGGTTACGGTCAGCGGCAACATGGTAGAGCAGCAGTTCAACAAGGCGCTGTTGGACTACAATCGCGGCAAGTTCGATGTGGCGGTGGACGGGTTTTCAAGCATTCTCGCCGACTTCCCCGACTCCCCCTACACCGAACCCAGTCACTACTACCTGGGCGTCAGTTACTTCCAGCGCAAGAAGTACCAACAGGCCCGCGACAACTTCTACAAGATCACATCAACCTTCCCCAACGGTGACTTCATCAGGCAGGCCCGGCTTTACGAGGGCCAGTGCTACTACTACCTGAACCAGCACTCTCGCGCCATCATCACCTTGCGCGACCTGATCGACTCCTATGAGGGCACCCAGGAAGCGGCGTTGGCGCTCCAGTTCCTCAAGAAGACCGGTTACGAACGTTAAAGGCCCGGCGACCGGTGAGAGCCGGTCGCCGTTCCATTTCCGGGGCGGTGCCGCATGAACAGACCTAAAATTCCCTCAACGCGGGTCCGTATCGGTCGCGGCGCCTTGGGCGGTCGCTATGTTACCTTTACCGAGGCAGAAGACCTGCGTCCCACCTTGGGCCGTGTCAAGGACGCCGTCTTCAGTATGCTGGCCGAGCTTGCCGCTGATCACGGTTTCCTGGATCTTTGCGCGGGCACCGGCGTCATGGGCTTCGAAGCCTTCAGCATGGGGTTCCAACCCGTGTGGATGTTCGAGCCCAACCGGGACATTTTCAACAGCCTGGAAAAGAACCGCGACGCCCTGGGCGCGAATGTGACCATGTTCCGTGAGTCGGCCTTCAGGGTGGAACGCCTGCAACCGCCCGCCGGCGCTTGGGTCTGCTACGCCGATCCCCCTTTTGCGGACACCGGTTTTCACAAGCGGGTGCTGGAGATGCTGGCCGGCGCCGCTTTTTTCGAGCCCGGCAGCCTCTACGTGGCCGAACGCGAGGGCGGGCCGTTGGAAGCTTTTGACAGATGGGAAATCGTCAAGCATAAAAAATACGGGCGTATTCACATTACGATCCTGGAAAAACAGCCCGAGAATGATAAAACTTGAATGAGATTGTAGACTGTCGGGAACCACTTACTTGAAAAGAGGGGAAAAGGGCCTATAATTGTAGCATTCCTACTGTTTTAGCAACGAGCAGCAGATGTCCTCTTCCCACGTCATCATTTTTTCCAAGAACACATTAGGAGGATTCCTAAGATGGCTACCAGCTATATCTACTACGGCCAGGCCGTGGCCGCGGCAGGCACCAACTTCAGATCGGAGAGAGGCCGCAATCTCTTTCCCGCCCGCGCGCATTGCTGTCTCCCCGTGATCGGGGGCGACGCCCGCGGCCGAACCGGTCCCTTCGCGGTAGACGGCCGGGACGACATATTTTGTTACTCGGGCGCCTATTCTCGGGCGGTCGGTGACTTCTCCCCGCGTCGGCGCACCTTTGAAACCAATGTGCATTCAACGCTCAAGGAGGTCCGTCTCGGTGGGGAGGTTTTCTATTCGGAACGTATGCAGGCCGTCCTTCAATCCAGCCGACCCAAGGGTGAGTACAAGCAAGAAACGGCCATCAACTTCTATTATGAAATGGAAATCCTTATCTGCGGCGAGCCCATTCGTTTGATCTACCACGAAGACCTGCTGGAGATTTGCACCGGACGTGAGGCGGCCGCTTACGGTCAAAAAGAAAGTCGTTCGCGCAGTCCTCGCGTCAAACACCTGCATAACGACTACTATATGTATTCACCGGTCAGAGAGATTGAGTGGGCTAACGGCGACGGACCGGACGGCGTCAAGTTCCACAAAAACATGATCTACGTCGAGGATTACGGTGAAATTTACCTCGTCGAGGTACTACGCGGCGACCACCGCTTCCGCGCAAGCCTGGCCCGAGCCGTTCTTTATCCCCAGGCTTTGGAAAAATACGGCCTCCGTCCCGCCGGACTCTCCAAACGCGGCGACGCCGAGAATTCTGAGGTCATTATCTGCGAGGTGGGCAGCAACGGCATGGAACCGCCCCCGTAACAAGCTTTCCCGAGTCTCCCAAATGTGTTAGGCTGAGTTCTCTTCATTTGGGAGACCGTCGTCCGGCCGAGGGGGGACATGACCGAACGATTTGTGCTTTGTATTTGTTTGCTGTTGACCTGTTGTGGTCGCGCCCCCCAACCGGACCGCTACCCGGAAGCGCTGAGCCTGATGCGGGCCGAACGCTATGAGGAAGTGTTGCCGCTGATTCGTCGCCAGGCAAAAGCGGAAAAAGACCCGCAACGGGTCGGCCTGTTTCGTTTGCTGGAAGCTCAAACCCTGCTGAGGGTCGAGAAAACCAAGGCCGACGGCCTGAAACTGTTGGCCGATCTCGATCTGAGTCCCTGGCCTCGTCTCCAACTGCAACGGGATATGTTACAGACCTTCTACGGCTCGCGTGAAGACAAGCTGGAGACCCTGAACCGATTGCACGAAAAAGTGGTCGTCCTGGACGCGCCCGGATTATCGGCGGAACTCGATTACTTCCGCTATTATCTCGGTCGCGGCGTGCTGGACGGAGAAACCCTCATGAAACTGCTTCGGGAAGGCGCGGAACACGGCAGGAAAGCCGGGGATGTCTTCTTAACCGCCCGCGCTTATACCGCCCTGGGCTATCGCCTGCACCATGCCAAACGCTACAGCGAGGCCGTTCGCGTGCTGGAAGCGGTACCGCTCGATGATCCGGCGGTGGAATCTTTCCAAGGCTCCGTCCTGGTCAACCTGGGTATGTGCTACCTGCGGCTGGGCTCGTTGGAGCGAGCGAGAGGCATTTTGGAGCGATCCTACAGCTACTTCGAGGCGCGCAACAATCCCGGCCGCCATAACCCGCTGGGCGAATTGGGCAACTATTACTTCTTCAAGCGTGATTTCCAAAAAGCCGCGGATAATTATCGCCGTGCCTGGGACATCGCGCGCCGCCACGGCGAGAAAACCTCGTGGGGCGCCAATCTGGTCAATACTTTCATGATGCAGGACGCCTGGGAAAAGGCGGAGGAAGCCGCCCGAAGCATTACCGTGGGAGCCAATACGCGATGCCAGATTCTCATCGGCCTGCGGCGTTTTGACGAGGCGGAAGCGCTGCTCCAAAAAAGCCTGGCCGATCCCAAGTTACGGGAAACGCCCGGCAGATTGTGGCGCACCCACTACCTGATCAGCAAGGTCAGGGAAGCTCGGGGCGATACACCGGGCATGCTGGACCACCTGCAACAAGCTCGTGAGATCTTGGAAGGCATGCAGGTAGCCGAGGGCACGCGCGACCGCATGTTCTACTTTGCCTGGATCATTCAGTTCTACCGTATCTATGTGGACAAACTGGTGGAGGTCGGCAAGGGCAAACAGGCCTTCCAGGTGGCCGAAGCCTGTCGTTCGCGCCTGCTGCGTGAAAATTTCAGGGAAAGTACCGGAGCTACCCTGGATTGGGACGCCCTGGACCGGGCCGCGCGCGAGACCGATCGGGTCTACCTGCTGTTCTGGCTGAACCGCACCCAATCGTATGTCTGGGCCTTCACGCCGGAAAAAAGCACGGCCCTGCCCGTCGTGCTGCCGGCCGAGCAGGAGATCGCCGCCCGCATCGATGATTACACCGGCTTCCTGACCGAACGCGGCGATCCGCTGGCTGAAGCACCTGAATCGGCGCATTGGCTGGTGGATCAACTGATAACGCCGCTTCAGGACTACCTGAGCGGTCACCGGCGCGTGGTAGTCGCCGCCGATGCCTCCTTGTGGAACCTCAACCTGGAAGCCCTGCCCCGGAACGGCCGTTTCCTCCTTGAAGAACATATCTTTTCAATGACGCCGTCACTGAGTATGGCTGCCCGCGGCAACGACGGCGCGACCGGCCCCCGTTCTTCCATGCTGCTGATGGGCGACCCCGTCCCCGCCGGCGGCTATCCGCGCTTGGGCGGCGCCGGTCGGGAGTTGAAAGCCGCCGAAAACTTCCTATCCTCCGCCGAGCCCCACATCCTCAGAGGCTCGGAAGCCAAACCGTCCGCCTACGCCGAGGCCGGGCCCGGCAACTATGACCTGATCAGCTTTGCGGCCCACGGCGAGGCCAACCGCGACAGCCCGCTCTATTCGGCCATCATTCTCTCCCAACCGGCGGAGGGCGAGGAGTTCAAACTGTACGCGCGCAACATTATTCAGATTCAGCTGAAAGCGGAACTGGTCACCATATCCTCGTGTAACGGCGCGGGCTCCCTTGTGCTGGAAGGTGAGGGCCTGGTGGGCCTGGCCTGGGCGTTTCTGCACGCCGGTGCGCAACACGTGGTCGCCGGGTTGGGTCGCGTGGAAGACCAGGCCACCGCAACGCTGATGAGCCGCTTCTATGACCAGCTCAGTCGAGGGGAAACCGTGATCGAGGCCTTGCGCAAGGCCAAGCTTTCCATGGTTCGTGACGGCCGCATACCCAGGTTTTGGTCTCCTTTCCAGGTATATACCCGCTGAGTAAATCGAAATCGGCGAAAACCGGAACGCATTCCTATACCACGCTGTTCGAAACGTCTAAAGGTTTCGCTGTAATTACAGATAGGACAATTAGACGATTTGGCAGGGTTGAGTTAATTTTCGGCGATTTGCCTGGTCGATAAGCAAACCGAAGACGCACAGGACGGTGAGGGCGCGCCATGCAGGACAGCAGGCCGGTTGAGGCCGGGAAGCCGGTTGAAGAACCTTCGCGGAGATTGACGCTTCAATATAATGTCATCACCATCGGCGGAGCCCTTATCCTGGTTGCCATGGTTTCCATCCTCTATTATTACCAGTGGTCCAATCAGCAGCGGCACGAACGCAATGTTCTGCAAAAGAAGGTAGATGACCGCGGCGCCATCCTGGATAACTTCTTGTCGCACACGCCGTTTTACATCACCCAGTTACGCACGGGTGTCGAGTATTACCTGGAACGCGGCGAGGGCTCGGCGGCAGCCATGGAAATGGAAAAACTACCCGAGGACGCGCCGGACGGCAGTTATTTCGCCGTCAACAAGGTCACGCCCCCGTTTAAAATCGCCGATTTGGGCAACCTGTTCGGTACCGGCTCCTATGAAGAGCGATTGAAGGGCGAGGACCGGCGCGAATTATTGGCGGCGCTCAGTATCTTTCCCACCTTCAAGGCCGCCCATCAGGAGATTCCCGACTTTTTTGCCTGGAGTTATTACCAGTCCGTCAACAAGTTCACGGCTATCTATCCCTGGGCCAAAACCGAGGACATTCTGGGTCACGATCCCAACTTGACCGTACCCAAGGTGATCGAGGACGTGTTGGCCATGGACCTGATGAAGCTGGGATCACCGCGATCCAATCCCAACCGGTTGCCCTACTGGACACCGGTTTATATGGACCCCGGCGGAAAAGGCCTGATGGTTTCGCACGGTGCGCCGGTATATGCGCGCGGCACCTTCTACGGCATCGTGGCCACTGACGTGGCGCTGAGCCAGGTGGGTAAATACGCGGATAATCTGGGCTATCCCAACGGCTTGCTGGTCCTGACCAACGAGCGGAACCAGGTGCTGGCCACCAATATGAACCAGCGCCTGAACCAGGATACTTTCACGCCGCTGGAGGCCCTGCTGCCCGAAAGCCTGAAACCTGAAACGGCACACCTGACCGCCTTCCACGGAGTCGACAAGGTCGAAGATTTCTATGTTGCGCGGGTAGCCTTGGATTCGGTGCCCTGGAACCTGACCTTCCTGGTGCCGGTTTCCGACCTGAACCGCATGGGCTACTACGGCATGTTGGGTTACCTGGTGATTTTGTTCGGGCTCTGCCTGTTCCTGGTCGCCATCTACGTGGTCCTGCTGCGACGCTTCGTCATCCCGGCGGTGGCCCTGACCGCGCATATTCGCGCCGAGGCAGCCGAGGGCAGTAGTCATGTCCCCGAGGTTTCGCCCTTATGGCAACCCTGGTTCCAAACCGTTTCCGACACCTTTGCGCTGAAAACCGTGACCTCCAACCTGCCCGGCGCCATCTACCAGTTGAAGCAGGATACCGACAAGGAAGGCCTGGTAACCCAATTCATCTCGCGGGGCATCAGCGAACTGGCCGGGGTGGACCCGGATATGGTGCATCGGGACGGCTGGGAAAAACTGATCGTGGAAGAGGATCGCATCCAACTGCTGGCGCAAATCAAGAAGTCGGCGCAGGACCTGAAACCCTTCTTCTACGAATGCCGACTGCGCACGGCCAGGGGTAAGCAAAAATGGATTCGACTGGCTTCGAAACCCAGAAAGGAGCCTAACGGTGAGGTGATCTGGGAAGGACTGCTGCTGGATATCACCAAGCGCAAACTGGCCGAGGACGCCCTTCGCGACAGCGAGGAGCGCTTGCGCTCCATCCTGGACGCGCCGCTGGTACCCATCGCCATCTCCAGCCTGGAGACGCAACGCATCACCTTCATCAACCAGCGAGGCGCCCACCTTTTCGGCCTGGATCTCGAGGACGCGCTGGGCAAGTTCGGCCCGGACTATTGGCTCGACGACGAGGCCAGGGGTGAAATCTTCCGCATCATGCGCCGCAAGGGTATCGTGGAGAACTACGAGGTTCGGTTCATGAAGGAGAGCGGCAAGCATTTTTGGGCCCTGCTCTCGGCGATCCCCATGACCTACCGGAACGAACCCTCACTGCTGGTGACCCTGAACGACATCACCGAACGCAAGAAACTGGAAGAGGAGTTGAAACGCGCGGCCACGGTAGATTTCCTGACCGATGCCTATAATCGCCGTCATTTCCTGCATCTGGGACGCCGTGAATACGAACGTGCGGCGCGCCATAATAACGACCTCACGGTGCTGATGATGGACATCGACCACTTCAAACGGGTCAACGACACCTACGGCCACCCGGCAGGCGACGAAACCATCCGAACCATGGCGCAGACCTGTCTGAACAGCATTCGCAGCATCGATATCTTCGGTCGTCTGGGCGGCGAGGAGTTCGCGGCCATCCTGCCGGAAACGGACCTGGCTGATGCGGTCAGAACGGCGGAACGCCTGCGCCAGACCGTGGAGGCGATCTCGGTCGTTTACGAGGGACAAACGATCAATTTCACGGTGAGCATCGGCGTAACCAAACTACTGCCCACGGACACGGCCGTCGAAAGCCTGCTGGACCGGGCGGACAAAGCCCTCTACAAAGCCAAGGACGGCGGCCGAAACCGGGTAGTCCCCCTGGAATCGGACGACACAGTAATGTGAACAAGCGCGGGCATTGAACGATCGAAGCAGGGACCAAAAGCATTGAAGTAACCAAAGAGTGCTTACTGACATGGCCCGGGTTTGTTCGCGACGGATGCAAGAAGTGCCCGGCAGTAAAAGGAATTCAATTCCGAAGGCAAGTGCTCCCGAAGCCCCTGAAGCCAAACGGATCGCCCGGCGGGGGGACGAACCCTTCAGTCGAATCGGGGCGGTTTCCGGCTGCAGACGAATTCCGGGATTTCGCGGGCAATCCACACGCGCTTGTCGCCCTCACGTCGGGTGTAGCCCAGTTTGTCCAGGTACTCCAGCAGCGGGATTGCGTATTTTCTGGTAAAGCCGAAAGCTTCTTTCAGTTCGGGGATGCTGAACGGGTTTTGCGAGAATCGTTCGGCCAGGGTTCGTGCGATCCGGCTAAGGAAGGCATGGTGGATGAGGAGATCGGAGGACAGGTTGACCAGGAATTTATCCCAAACCAGCAGCTTTTCGATCTGGGCAAACCGGTCCCGCTCTTCCTTGATCAGTTTAAGGTCAATCACCGCCAGGCCGTCGTCCAGTTGTGCCAGGAAACGTTTCAAAAGGTCTTTGTCGGCAGGTTTCCAAACCGGTTTGTGATCCGTAAGGCGCACCCGATCTTCCTGTATTTCGATGCGTTGGGTCTCGCGGGCGTCGGTCATGCAGGCTTCCAGCAGGGGTTCGGGCCATTGATTGTCGCGGAAGAAACTCAGTACTCGGGTCAACGGGATGGTATCGAAGATCGGGAGTTCACGGTGACAGGTTTTCAGCCCCTGAACCAGGTTCTCGCGGGATTGGCGCCAGGTTTCCTCGTGAACCATGTGGCGTTCATCCAGGGAAACCAGGGATTGACGTAATTCGGGCAGCAGCGGCTCTCCGCAACGGGCGATGAGGTCGGCCTCGGTGATCAACCCCTTGCAATGACCGAGGAACCAGGACTGCCAGCCGGTCAGATCGCCGGCTTGAGGCAGGTTGGTCAAGAAGGGCAACACCTGGCGACGCTTGGGACGACGAAGATCCGGGTCCAGCACTTCGAATCCGGCGCAAATGGTCATGGGCGAACCGTCGCGAATCAAGCCGCGATCCAGGGCCCAGAACCCGTATGGGTCACGCAGTTCCAAGGCCGCGATATCCTCCCGGCGCCACAACATGCGCGCAATCAGGCGCGCGGCCAGGTGGTGCAGGTGGAACTCGTGCCTGGCCGTGGGCGCCCAGTCTTCCTCGAAGGCGTGGAAGCGAACCAGGATCTTTCGCGCCTGGACGGGCTCCGCCCCGCTGAAGACGCAGTTGCCGCGATGCACCTGCTTGTAGTGAACACCGCCCAGGTTCAGGGCTACTCGCGTATGCGGTCCCACTCTGTCCACGGTTTCCCCGTGCAATTGCATTTGTTTGATGCGTCCTTCCAGACCATGCGGCTGGATGGAGATGGACTGTTCGCTCTCCAACGCGCCGCGATCCACCGTACCCGTGAGCACCGTACCGGAGCCCTGGCTGGTGAACACCCGATCGATGGAAAGGCGGAAACCGGTACGCCCGCCCGGGTCTTTCTTGTTCAGGCTCTCCAAGAGACCCAGAACATTAGCCGTGGTTTCCGGTTGTTTGGAAGAAAAACTGACCTTTTCAGCGTCGGGCCAGCCGTTTTCCTCCAGGAACTCCTCTACTTCCATGTCCAACAGTTCCAACAGGTCGTCACTGACCAGATCCACCTTGGTGATGACCACATGAACCTGCTCGATGCCCAGGTAGCGCAAGGCCAGGGCATGTTCCCGCGTTTGCGGCATGATGCTTTCGTCAGCCGCAATGACGAACAGGACAGCGTCGATACTGCCGATGCCGGCCAGCATGTTGTGGATGAAACGCTCGTGACCGGGTACGTCGATAAACGAATAGTTCCTACCCGCGTGGCTAACATGCGCATAGCCCAAATCGATGGTGATGCCGCGCTCTTTTTCGGCGGCCCACCGGTCCGGGTCGATGCCGGTCAAGGCTTGGACCATGGTGCTCTTGCCATGGTCCACATGACCTGCTGTTGCAATTAGGATGGGTGCGCTCATAGGATGATGCTGAAGTTGGCGGTCCAGACAAACTCATAGTCTTCAGGAGCATTGTCCATCAGACTGTCGTCGAAGGTGTGGTGGTAGTCGGCGCTGGTTTCGAATTTGAACCAGTTATTCGGTTGCCAGGTCCATTTCAACTGGGCCAGGCCGTGATTGAAACCGTCATCCTCGAAATAACCCGGCTCGGTCACCACGCCGTCCTCATTGGTTTGCTCATCCATATCCAGGCTGAGGCCTACCAGCAGGTGGATCAGGAGAGTCGAGTGCCGCGTCATGGGCCAGAAACGCGTGATCGACGAATCGAAGTAGGTGCCCTTGTAGGCGTCTATGTCCACGTGAACCCCGTAAGAGGGGTTCCAAGGACTGCTGGTGGACACCCGCATGAAGATTTCCTGCGTGTCCTCCCAAATACTGTCGTCGTAGTCGTAATAAATGTAGCCGTAGGTGAATACCTGTCTTCGTGTGGCGGTAGTGAACGACAGGTTGTGGGTTAACTCGCTGCCGAAATAATCGGTGTCTTCGTCGATGGGCAGGGCGTCGAACGGCTCGGCCGCCAAAACATTGTATGACCAGTTACCCATACCTAGTGTCAGTTCGGCAATGCCGGTATCACCCGGGCTGTACAGATGGCCCCTGTAGACGTAATTATCGGTGTAGGTGCCTTTGAAGGTGTAACCCACGTTGCGTTGTTTCTTTTTCTGCCAGGCAAGGGCCGGAGAGGCGCAGAGTGCGTAGATCAAGATAATTGCAAATGACAATAAACGCATGACGGTGCAGTCCTCGTTACAAGATGCGGGCATTTTAGCACAGAACCCCGAACATTAAGTTAGAATGAGCCCTTGAAAGAGACAAAGACGCTGGAAGGTAGGTGAAGCATGACTCCCAAACCCCGATTATGGCCCCTATACCTCATCCTGGCCTTGAATGCCGCGGTCTTCATCAAAGTAGGCTTCTTTGGTTCCGAGGCGCGCCAGAACAATGTAATGCCGATTTTAATGACCTTGATGTTGACCGCCCTGTTGGTGCCGATCTGGTTTTTCTTCTTGTCGCGGCTGTCGTGGGCCGTTCGCAAGATCGGCCTGATGGTATTTCTGGCCCTGGCGATCGGTATGCCCGTACTTTTCGAGATTCGCGAGTTGAGCGGCGACTTCGTGCCCATTCTTGCCTTCCGTTGGTCGAAGTCGCACGGGGATCTGGCGGAACCCCTTGAGAAAAGCGCCGCCCCTGCAACGATCGCTCTGCAACCCGGAAAACACGATTTCCCCCGCTACCTGGGTCCCAACGGCAACAACACCCTGGCCGGCCCCGTCCTGGCCGAAGATTGGGCGACGAACCCGCCCAAGGAACGCTGGCGGATCGAGATCGGCGCGGGCTGGTCTTCCTTCGCCGTTCAAGGCAAGCTGGCCGTCACCCAGGAACAGCGCGGCGACAAGGAAATGGTCACCTGTTACAACATGGATAACGGCGCGTTTGTGTGGAGCCATGCCGATGAAAACCTGTTTGCCACCACCATCGGCGGCGACGGACCGCGTGCTACCCCCAATATCTACGACGGCAAAGTCTATACCTATGGACCCACCGGTTTGTTGAACTGCCTCAACCTGGCCGACGGCAGCCTCGTCTGGCAGAAGAATGCGGCCGAAGAAAACCAGGGAACCCGACCGGAATGGGGTTACGCCGCATCCCCGCTGGTTTACGGCGACCTGGTCGTGGTGGCGACAGGGGGTCAAGGACGATCCCTGATTGCCTTCAACCGGCACGACAGCAGCAAGGTTTGGGCCGCCGGTGACGGCAAGCCCGGCTACGCCACCCCGCGCATCCAGGTCCTGGCCGGAAAGGAACAAATCGTCAACTTCTACCACAACATGCTGGCGGGCCACGATCCCGAAACCGGGGCAGTGTTATGGCAGACACCCTGGGGGAGCGGCAACGCCACCGCGGCCAATCCGCTTTTCCTGGACGGCGATCGCGTGCTGATCTCCAGCGGTTATGGTGCGGGCGCCGGTTTATACCGGATCACCGGCTCGGGTGAAGGCTTCTCCGCTGAACAGCAATACCTCAGCCCGCGTCTGAAGGCCAAGTTCGCCAACTATGTACAGCTGGACGGGTATATTTACGGTCTGGATGAAGCCGTATTGACATGCGTGGATCCCGAAACCGGCGACAGGGTTTGGAAACGGGGCCGCTACGGCCACGGCCAGATGCTGCTGGTGGGTAAACTGTTACTGATCCAATCGGAGAAAGGCAGTTTACACCTGGTCGAGCCCAATCCGGAGAAACATATTGAACTGGGCAAAATCCCCGTGCTGAGCGGAAAAGCATGGAACAACATGGCGATTTCGGACAATTTTCTACTGATGCGCAATCACAAGGAAGCAGTGTGTCTGGAACTACCTGTTCAAAGTCCGGGGACTTTTGGGGCCTTGCGGTAAGCGGCTTGTTTTGCGTGTGTTCACCGTGGCGGATAACCGGTGCGCGACGCAGGCGCGAACCGGGGCTTTGAGGCGGAAAAAGTTTTTAATTGCTTGGTTTGCACGGCTTACTTGGGTATACGTGAGGCCGGCGGCAAAGTTCAACGCCTCTTTGGTCTTCCGTGTTGTGGTTTTGCTAATCATGATGAGACCTCACTGGAAAGCATCGTATCACATGCACTCTGTCAGTAAGCTTTGCTTCTATTTCATTATCTTGCCCGGCAGAGAAGGCGCTACACTAGGGGAGTTTCCATTCGTTGATCTGATCTAACGTGGGGGCCGCCCTCATGGCAAATGGGAGTAACACATGCGAATTCAAAGACTCATTGGGGTTTTTCTTATCCTGGCTCTGGGTTTTCCCGTCCAATTGATCGACGCCAACCACAAGTTGGCCGGAAGCGGTTTCAAAGTGGGTCAGCCGATTGAATGTTTTAGCCCGTTCCCGCCATGGTTTATTGGATTTCTCGAAAGGCTGATAGCCGAACCAGGGTATAGGCATTTTTTTCGATGAAATGAACCGCTAACGATAGACCCGGCCGTTATCGTGTTCCGCGATCCATATGCGTTTGAAATCAGGGCCCTTATAACCAATTACCTGGTTTTCTATGGATAACTGCCTTCTGGGTCTACTCAAGGAAAAAAGATCACCAAGGAAGAGACCTGCAGCAAGGCCCGGGACAAGGGCAAGTTCGCGTGACCGGCCTTTGGGAAAGTCCTGATTTGAATCGTATTCGGTGTAAACTTACGCTGGTTCCCACGTCGAGCCTTGCGTTATAATCAACCTAAAAGATTGATTGTGAGGTGCTTTTGGACACTCATCTGACTTGGCTCCATCTCTCCGACTTGCATTTCAAGGTCGATGCAGACTGGCAGCGGGATGTAGTGCTCCAAGCACTGATGCGGGATGTCATCGGGAATTTGCCGGGAACGGAACTTGCCCCGGATGCTGTGTTTGTCACCGGTGACATTGCCCATTCGGGTAAGGATGAAGAGTACAAACAGGCCGGGATCTTTCTTAATACCATGGCGAAAAAACTTGACCTGGACCCGGCTCTATCCTGGTTCCTGGTTCCTGGGAATCATGATGTGGATCGGACAAAGATTTCGTCCATCGACCGATTCTCTCGCCAGATTTTCAAGAATCCTGAAGCGACCAACGAACTTCTCTCCGAAACAAAAACATGGGGGGAGTTGGCTATTAGGCAAGCTGGCTTTTTCCGCTTCACCCAACACTTTCTTGGCCCGCAAAGAAGTTGGAACGCGGAGCAACCTTGGCGAACCGATTTTCTAACCACTGGTCCCCTTGAGGTAGCCGTACTTTGCCTCAACAGCGCCTGGCTATCGCAAGATGACGACGACGAGCGCTCCCTTTTACTCAGTGAATACCAGGTCCGAAATGCACTAGCCGGTGCACTAGATGCCCATCTTCGTTTTGCGCTCTTTCATCACCCCTTATCCTGGCTTCGTGATTTTGATCGGAAGAAGGTTTTCGGTATTTTGACCTCGCCGAGCGGCTGCCACTTCATGCTTCGGGGCCACCTGCATGAGACCGATTTAAGGTTGAGAATAACACCAGGAGCGCCAACCGTCGAACTTGCCGCCGGTGCCTGTTGGCAAGGTGCCGGTTGGCCTCATTCCGTGATCATTGGGCAATTGGATTTCAGTAAACGGATGATGGCTTTCCATGTTTGGCGGTACAGTGACAAAGAGGGGGGATTTTGGGCTAGAGATGTAATGCTCAGCCGAAATATGCCTGAAGGTGTTTGGCAAAGTGAATTCCCCAAACAATGGTCTTTCGGCTTCAATACCGCGCTAGATGCAAGCGAGACCTCTCTTGATAGTACACTCAAGGTTCCCGAGAAACTTGTCGAGGCTTGTGCTCAAAAGCGCTTGGTCTTGTTTTCGGGTTATGGCTTAAGCATGGAAGCGGGACTTCCGAAATGGGATGTTTTGCTTTTAGACATGGCAAAGGAAACTGAAGCGATTTTGGCGAATAAGAAGATGGAGAAGACAAACCAGGGACCACCCAACACACTCCTTGACACCCTTTACCATGAACGGCTAGGGAGAGGATTTCTTGGAGAATTTTTTGAAACCCATATCCGTAAAACAGACCATCGTCCCTCTAAAGTGCACCGCCTGCTGGCCCGTATCCCCTTCTCCGGTGTGATTTCCACGACTTTTGACGAGCTATTAGAGAAAAGTTTCCAGGTTACCTCCAGGCACCGGTTTCCCACGGATGCTTCAGAGTTGATGACATCTCTGGCCCATAACGACTTCTTTTTTCTCAAGGCGTGGAGCTCTCCTGATCGCCGCGATGCTATTTACACCATCGAAGAGTTCCGTGATCTGGTGAGAGAGAAGCCTTCTTTTAAAATCTTGATGCAAGATATTTTCCTGTCGCGATCTCTGTTGTTTGTCGGTTGCGACCCGGAGGCGCTCGGACTTATGCTGAACGCCTTGGACATCCAGGGCGCAGGCCCATTTCCTCACTACTTCCTTATACCAACCGGCCCGGCCGGCACTCCCCCATCGACAGAATTATTATGGCACCGGTTCGGTATCGATCCATTGATCTACAGGGAGCGGAAAGGAACCGCCAGTTTACGCCGCTTCTGTATTGAACTGACCGAGAGAAGTGAGCAGACCGACGTCCTAATGGATCCGGCTACCCCTTATTTGCAAAAAACAGTTCTAGAGAATATCGGTCCTCACGAACGACTGGAATTGAATTTCGACCCGTGTTGGAATGTCATCATCGGTGACAACGGGACAGGCAAGACCCATGTGCTAAAGGCCATCGCTGCTCAACTTTGCAGAGAGGCAATTTTCTTCGAGGAAAAGCGGCTGATCCAGCAAGGGAAGGAAGTGGCAACGATCAGGTTGCACAGTACGCAACGCATTGAAACAACCCGGCTGGAACTGAAGAATGGCCAGGTGAGCGCGACCTACAAACCCCTGTTATCCTCCTTCCAGACATTGGGGGGGTTAGTTCTTGGATTCCCACCTTTTCGTGGTATTCCAGGGGTGCAAGGCGATCAAAATAGGGTAACCCAACGGCCCGTTACCACCGATATGTTGCCGCTTCTCGGCGAGATTGACCCTCGAATGAGCCATCTCGAAGGTTGGATCGTAAGAATGGACCATTTGATCAAGGACAAAAAGAGCAAGGGTGAGTCTGCCTCCAGAGAAGAGCAGGTTATCGACCGCTTATTTTCCATCCTCAACGATCTCTCAGAAGGGGTCACGCTTGAATTCGCGGGCGTCAATCCGGTTACCGAACAGATTCTTGTGAATACCGAGGATGGACAAATTCCATTGGTCCAGGTCAGCCAGGGGATGTCCTGCTTAATTGCCCTGATTGGGACACTGGTGCAACGTCTCTATGAGGTATATGGCAATCTGGACCAGCCGGTTCTGGTCCTTGTCGATGAGATCGATGCCCATATGCATCCCAAGTGGCAACAAGTTCTGCCCAGGAGGTTACAAAAGGCATTTCCAAATGCCCAGTTCATCGTGACGACCCATTCTCCGTTGATCGTGGCCGGTCTTCCTGAAGATCAGGTACACCGCCTGTTACGCGACAAGAATGGGCGGGTGGTTCATTTACGTGACTTGGCCGAGGGGACGACGCTTGGAAAAACTGACCAGGTATTGACGAGTATTTTGTTCGGCTTGGACAGCGCCCGGGACCAGATTACCGCTGAGTTGATGAAGGCATACCGGCGCCTATTGCGGAAATCCCCCCGTACCCCGGACGAAGAAGATACATTCCAAGATCTGGCCGCCCAATTGCGGGCTCGATCGCTACCGCCTGCGGAAACTATGCTGGAAGCACATGCCCAGGAGTTGCTGGATATCCTGTTGCAAGAACAAATTCCCGAACTGTATCCCGATGCGGGCGAGCAAGCGCTGAGAAAGATCAAGCAAATCTTCCAAGAGATTCAAGTAAGGGTTCTCCAGTCATGATTCGCATCTATTTCGATCCGGGGAAGCTAACCGATGATGTGGCCGATTGGTGGCGGGCTTGGCAAAAGAAAACCTCAAAAGGCCGTGATGAGGTTATACAGGCATGGGTTACGGCCCGATCAAAAGCCCGCCAGTGGCACGGTTCAGACAAGGACGCGCCTCCTGAGATACCAAAACCCAAAGTGGATGCGGAGATTTACCGGGCGTTTAAAAGAAAGATACTGGAAGAACTTTTCCACGGTAAGTGCGGATATTGCGAATCGTTTATGGGTCAGAAAGAAGATCGGGTCATGATCCCGGATACAGAACACTTCCGGCCTGTTCGACTCGTTACCGTTGTGAACAATGGAAAAACCGAGACAATCCATGTCGTTTACGAGGATGGGGTTAATAGAGAACATCCGGGCTATTTCTGGTTGGCCTACGACTGGCAAAACCTGGTTCCGGCTTGCGATGGTTGTAATAAGTCTCCCGCCAAAGCCAACCATTTCCCGGTAGGCGGGGACCATGTCTTTCTTCGCCAAGCCAATCAACGGCCAGGTGTTGATCGTGGTTTTGACTGTATTGATGGTTATTATCTACCTGATATCGAAGAACTCAATCATTTGGAAGAACCGCTATTGCTCAACCCCTTTACGGATGACCCCGAGGAGCATCTTACCTTTAGTGAATTCGGTATCATTGAGTCGAAAGGCGGTTCTGAAAAAGGCCAAACAACCATCCATTATCTGAATTTGGAGCGTCTAACAGAAAGAAGGAAACGCATTCAATTCGACTTCGCATACAGGTACCGCTCTAATTTTACCAATTTCCATCGTGAAGAAGAGCAATCCATTGAAGAAGCCCACGGGAGTGTGGTCGAGAAACTTTCCTGTGACCTGGAAAAAGCGGAATACAGGGCGGCAATCCTCGGATATCTGGATGAACTCTATAAAGGTTTCCGGATCAGTGACCGATTTCATGAGATCTGGAACAAAGCACAAAACGCACGGTCATAACGGATGAAGGTTTTGGTGTTCTCGCCGATCACGGCGCGGAACCCAGCGATTTCGGTATCGCTGATGATGTGGCGTTCGCCTTTCTTGCTGGTCTGAGGCTCCAGCTTTTTCTGGCCGGGTATTGGCCGATGGTGAATTTCTGCGGTGCCGTGGTGACGCCGGTGATTCTCCTCTCCAGTATGAAAGTCTTGGTGTTCTCGCCGATCACGGCGCGGAAACCGGCGATTTCGGTATCGCTGATGATGTGGCGTTCGCCTTTCTTGCCGGTCTGGGACTCCAGCTTTTTCTGGGTTAGTTTGGCATTCTCTCTGATGTTTTTCATCGTTCACGCTCCATATGCGTGCGCGACGCATGCGCGACGCGGAGTTGGTGTGAGTTCGGTCAAGCTGGACGCAGGGTTCGAACCCACTATTTGCCTGTTTACGATAAACAACAGAAAGCAAGCCGCTTCGGCCATAGTTGGCCGTACATCGGCCGCCGGCGGACATGGCAGTTCGAAACCGGAGTCTTAAACCCCCCAAAAAAACCGGAGATTGCCCCATCAACCCACGATGCTTTTGTAGGTTCGGTCCAGGAGGTTCTTCTTCATGGCCTGGAACTCTTCCTCGGTCATCTTCTTCTGGTTGATGACGCCGTTGTTGTCCAGTAGTTTCGGGGTGATGGGCGCGCCCTGATGTCCCGTCTTGGCGGCTACCGCCTTGAGCAGGGCCTCGGTTCGGGCCTTGTTTTGGGCGTCTTTCTCCGTTAGTTGGGTCAATTCGGTGGACAGGATATTCGACTCGGCTTCCATGGCCTCGATGAGCAGCGCCTTTTCCTTGATGCCCGTTTCCAGGTCTTGGATTTGGGTTTGGTAATCCGAGCCTTGCTTGCGCAATTCGAAATGTTCGATGGCATTGCGCAAAGCCAGGTCCATTTCCTCGATGCGGAAAGGTTTGTTCAGGTAATCGGAAACACCCAGTTTGATGGCTTCCCGGGTGGACTCCTTATCGCCGAAGCCGGTGACGATGATACCGCGTGTGTCCGGCGAGCGGGTGCGAGCCGCGCGCAATACATCCAGTCCGGTGTAACCCGGCATGGACAAGTCGGTGAGGATGATGTGGTAGGGCGGGTTCTCCTTGATTTTGCGGATGGCCTCGGCCGAATCACTGGTTTTCTCCGCTTGCAATACGGGGTGGCGACGGGCAGCATGCATCATCAGGTCCAAGACCAGTCGATCATCATCTACAATCAGGATTCGAAACTTTTCCAACATCATTCATCACCCAAGGTATATATCGACCTGCAATCGGCCTGCCTTGAATGGTTTACGAAAGAAAACAAGGAAGGGTCCGAAAAGCTTGGGTCCGCGATTCATTTACGGGGCGTCAAGTCATTCTTACGAGAAGTGAACGGTGCGTAAAAACGCGTATGTTAATGACCCGGCGTGCGTAAGCAACTTCCTTATTACCTTAATTCCGCGTAAATGTCCAGGATGGATTGCGGACACCGATCACATTTCTGCTGACAAAAAGGCTCTCATCTCACCTTTACAGTGATCATTTACAGTGCTCTCGGGAACCCAGGGCTACAGTTTCTGGTCGTTGATGTTCGGGATCTGGTCCTCGACGAACTGAATGTCGGAAAGGTCGGGCATAGATTCGCTGATCTTATACCGGAGCGCTCCGTTATGCACCTCGTTGTAAAGTTCCCCGTAAAAATTGAGAAACCGCAACGCCCGATCCCTGGCCAGGGGTTGGTTATTCTTGTGCAGGGTGATGTCACAAGCCAGGAAACTGTTGCGCGCGCCGGCGCCGAAGACTTCCAGGGTGATGATCTGGTGATGGTCCTTCAGCGTGAATCCGTTCGCCGTTTTGGACTGGTTGTGCCCTACTCTGATTTCAGGATAATAGCGCTTGATCAACTGGTAGACAGAAGCCTGATGCAGGAAATCCCGTGGAGTTTTCCAGGTTACGGTCTTGGCGAAGAAATATTTCCCGCGCAATTCAACTCTGCCTGTACCGTACTTATAGGCGAGCTGTTTCTTCCAAAGGGAAAAACAAAGAGAGATCCGTCTATCCCCGCCGTCTTGGGCTCGGTCGGGTTTCAAATCGATGTTCGACGGTGCTTTATCGTCGTAAGAGAACCCGAAACTCGGGGGCATCATCTGTTCAAAATGGTCGTAGAAAGCTTCAGTAAAAAACCTCATTCGCATGTCCAGGCGATCGATCAATACCTTGCGATCAAAACCCGGTTTAGCCGGCTCCATCGGTGGGGAAGTCGACTGTTTACCAAAGCCAAAGAACTTACCTAACACGGCAGCCTCCTGTATGGCTTTTCATTTCCCCTATCTAAAATATGCGGCGCCATAACCGCAAAGTCAAGCGCGACAATGGTTGACATTGTCAAGTAATCGGGGGAGCCGTGTGGTTTCTTCGGGTCGAGATCTAACGGGTTAGATGGCCAATGCCTCGATAAGTTCTTCCAAGTCGCGGTAGTTGGGCGAAATTGCCTTTACGGCCATAAGCTGCTCCAGGGCTTTTTCATTTTCGCCTTCGTTTTGGTAGACCAAAGCCAACTCGTATTGAATGGCCACCTTCTGATCCGCTGCCTGAAGCCTTTCCAGTGAGCTCTTAAAGTGCGCAACGGCCTCATCCATACGGCCCAGTTCGATCAGACATTGGCCGATCATGGTGGCGCAATCCAAGGCTCGAGTCGGTTCATTGTCAGCCTTTTCGAATTCGTCGATAGCTTCTTCCAGCAGGCCCATTTCCTTGTAGGCAATGCCCAGGTCGTAATGGGTCTCGTGATCGCCCTCGTCGATTTGTTCGTCTACGCCTTTCTTGAACTCCTGGAACAATTCTTCCACGCTTTGGATTTCTTCCTGGGAGGTTTGGTCGTTGACATCGGGCGCGTCGTCTTCGAACAGTTCCTCGCTCAACTCGGCGGCCAGGTCGAAGAAACCGCTGCCGCCGGGTGAAGACAAGAGGTCGTCCGACTGAGCGGCATTCGCGGGTTGCGGCGCCTGCGGTTTGAACGTGGGTACCTCCGGCGGGGCCGTTTGCGTCTTGGATGTCAGTTCCTGAACGCGTTCCAGTAAGAGAGGGTGCTCACCGAAATGTTTCCGCGCCTCGACGATCAGTTTCTCGGCATCCTCGTAGGCTTCAACGGAGATAAAGAAATCGATTTCTTCCAATTCCCCGGCCAGAGACCCGGTACTGGATTGAAGCGGAGCATGGTGTTCCGCGGGCTCCGGAGCGATTTCCGGCGAAGGCGTGGGCTCGGGCTCCACAACGAGCGGCGGAGCCGGTTCTTCCTCGGGTAGGGACAGGCCCTCCGGTCTGGGGATGTCGGTACCGGTTTCCTCGAACTCCAACATTCCGAATCCGGTGTCTTCCAAGACGGCCGGGGCTTCTTCCAACTCTCCGTCGTCAATGAGGGAATCTTCAAGCTCGGGAAGCGCTTCTTCCGCGAGTTCAGGCAGGGTTTCCTCTTCAGCGATCGGCGCCATGAGCGATTCCGCCGGCAGCTCGCTTTCCGGCAATTGGAGGAAATCGGTATCCGGCGGACCGATATCCACTTCCAGATCCGGGGGCGCGCCTCCGGTCATATCCACCATTTCGATCTGATCGGTGAAGTCAGCCGTATTATCTTCTTCGGGTTGTGGAACCACCGGCTCCGGCTCGGGCATATGTTCCGGTTCCGGTTCGGCAACGGGTTCTTCCGCTACCAACGGTTCTTCGCTATGACCCTCCTCGGCGGAATCTTCGAAGCCGGCGCGAATGGCGGCGAGGTCCGGTAATTCATCGGCGCCCTCCGAGATGGTCTGGGCCGCCGGATTGTACAGGTCGGTGAAGTCCTCGCCCAGTCCACCACCGTCCAGAGTGGCGTCGGGCATATCCAGCGACCAGGAGCCGCCCTCATCGTCGGCTTCCAGATCGAACCCGCTTTCTTCCGGGACGTTCATGTCTTTAAAGTCCACCACGTCGGCCTCGGGAGGCTCCTCGATTTGCAATCCGGCGGCCTCTTCCGAATTACCGAAGTCCAGCGAGTATTCCCCTTCCTTCGGCTTCTCGGTAAAGGGACTGGAGTCTTCGTTCATCAGGGTTTGCAGGCGTTCGTGGTGTTGGCGGGCGATGTCGGGCCGGTGTTGTTCGATAGAATGAATGTGTTGCTTTGCCTGATCCCATTGCCGCTTCTCGATAGCGCCGTTGATCAGGCGCACCATGCACAAGATGGCCGATTGAACATCGCCCTTCTTCAGGTAGATATCGCGCAACCGGCTGTTGGCCAAAGGATTCAGGGGGTCAAGGTTTTGTGCTTCCAACAGGTGTGTCATGGCCTGATCCAAGACACCGTACTTCATGAAGACATCGGCTTCGGTCAGGTGATTGGCCACCTGCACACTCTCGCTTTCATCCAGGCCGGATACGGTCCCCGCTTCAAAGCTCTCCATCACGGAGTCTTCGATATCGATACCGGTCAGGTCCTCGCCGCTGTCGTCTCCCTGAGACGAGGTCAGGACGGCGGGCGGCGCCTCGGGTTCCTGGTCGTATACTTCGATATGGCCGGAGCTGATGTTGGATTCGGGCGCACTGACCATGCGACGGTACTTTTCGCGCCACTCTATATTGTTGGGATCGAGTTCCAACAAACTCTCGATACGTTGGCGCGCCTCGTCCTGATTACCCGCCTCCAAATGGAAGTTGATGATTTTTTCCAGGGTCAGCACCGCGTTGGTCTTTTGCCCCGCCTGTTGGTAAAGATGAAGCAAGATGTCCTGGCTGGGCATATGTGCATCGTTGGTATAGAGGATGGTGCGAATCAGGCGAACCGCTTCGTCGAACTGTTTCTGCCGGCTGAAGAATTCGGCCAGGGGCTCCAAGCACTCGAAAGCCTCGTCCAAACGGTTTTCATCGATGTAACGCCGGCCCAGTTCTTCCAGGTTGCCGTTGTCCTCGCCGGAGAGGGCAAAACCGCGCAGGAAACAGGCGCGCGCCTCGTCCAACATACCTTTTTTCAAATAGGTCTCGCCCAGGATGTGCAGGGCGTCCATATTGTCTTCATTCTTTTCACAGATCTCGGTCAGGCGCGTCAGGGCCTCGTCGATCTTGCCTTCCGCAATCAGGCATTGCGTCATCAAGACCTGGAGCCCCTCGTCCTCGGGCGCGATATTGAGCCCTTGGGACAGGATCTTGCGCGCCTCGTTGATCATGGTTTTGTCCAGCAGTTCGCGACCCATGGCGGCAAAATGACCGGTGGCTTCCCCGCGCTTGCCTTCCTTGATCAACAGTTCGGTAATCTTCAGGCGCGCATCCAAATTATGCGGTTCGATTTGAACCAGTTTCTCGTAGCAGTCCAGCGCGCGGGGAATGAGGTTCTCATTGTAATAATGTTCGGCCATGCGACGCAGTTCGCCCTTGGCCTCGCTTTGGTGGCCCTGCTGGATGTACAGGTCGACCAGGCGCTGGCGCGCATCCATATAGCTGGTGTCGATACGCATGATTTTTTTGTATAAGGCAATTGCTTTCAGGTTGAAGCCGCCGCGCTGGTAGGATTCGGCTACCTTGGTAAAGTACTCGATCGCGCTTTTGGTGTTGCCCACCTTACTGTACAAATCTCCTACTTTATTAAGGAGATTGGCGTCGTTGGGGGTTACTTTGACTACTTTCAGCAACTCATTGAGTGCCTTGTTGTAGTTTTGTTTCGCGATGTACTTGTCGGCTTGCTTCAGAGCCTTGGTTTTGTTGAATGCCATAAGCTCTCTATAAGTATATTTTAGGCTCGGTCCCTCGTGGCATTGATTCTCGCGAGACGTGATTTGTGACCTTATCACGAGGAGCGGCCGAGGGTCAATCAGAACGGCGTAGAAAACTTTGGATTGAGGCGGCAGTCACCAACACGGTCGGGTTTGTTCCGGCCGAAGGTGCGAATCTTCTCCGAAGTGATGTCTTCGGAATCGGGTTTCGGGTTTTTCGGGGACTTTCGACAATCCAAGCTACGGACCTTTCGGTCGGCCTCTCGGCTGTTTTCCCACTCCCACATGGTCATCATATTAAATCCGGGCTTGCTCGTTACCATCTTTTTGTGTAAAATTCCGTCTCTTGGCCTCTTGGGCAAGCTGACGGCCCTCAAATGGGCAAGCCGGTCCATTTAATTTTTTGCAGCTCTCGGGCCCGGTTCGCAACGCGGAACCGTAATTTTTTAAGGTGTAAAAGGTAATAGTGGCATGAATGCAATCGCAGGATTCAGAAATATCGGTATCTCCGCGCATATTGACAGCGGAAAAACTACCCTAACCGAGCGTATCCTCTTCTACGCGGGTAAGATCCACAAGATCGAGGAAGTGAGAGGCGGCGGTTCCGGCGCCACTATGGACCACATGGAACTTGAAAAGGAGCGGGGGATTACCATTACCTCCGCGGCCACCACCGTGTTTTGGGATGACAAGCAGATCAATATCATCGATACCCCGGGACACGTCGACTTCACCGTCGAGGTGGAGCGTTCCCTGCGGGTTCTGGACGGCGCTATCCTGGTACTGTGCTCCGTGGGCGGCGTTCAATCCCAGTCCATCACCGTCGACCGCCAGATGAAGCGCTACCGCGTGCCTCGCTTGTGCTTCGTCAACAAAATGGACCGTACCGGAGCAGACCCTCACAAGGCCGTGACCGAACTCCGTGAAAAACTCAAGTTGAACCCCGTCCTGATGCAATTGCCCATCGGTACGGAAGACAAATTCAACGGCGTGGTCGACCTGATCACCATGAAAGCCTACTACTTCGACGGCGAGCGCGGCGAAACCGTCCGTGAGGAAGAAATCCCCGCGGATATGCTGGACGACTGCGAAGCCCAGCGCGAAGTCATGCTGGAGGAACTGACCAATTTCCACGACGACCTGATGGAACTGGTCCTGGAAGGCGAAGAGGTCTCCGAGGACATGATTCACGAGGCCGTATTGAACGGCGTGCAGTCGCTGGAAATGGTGCCCGTCTTCATGGGTTCCGCCTTCAAGGACAAGGGCGTTCAAAAGCTGCTGGATGCGGTCAACCGCTACCTGCCCTCGCCCATCACGGCCGAGCCGCCCAAGGCCACCGACCTGGACAACGGAGAGGCCGTCGAACTGGAGCCCGATCCCGAGAAGGATTGTGTCGCCATGGCCTTCAAGATTACCGAGGAACAGTTCGGCCAGGTGACCTATACCCGTATCTACCAGGGTACCCTGAAAAAGGGCGAGACCGTGGTCAACACCCGTACCGGCCGCAAGATGCGCGTGGGCCGTCTGGTGCGCATGCACGCCGACCACAAGGAGAACATCGATTCCGCGGGCGCCGGCGACATCATCGCCATGGTGGGTGTGGACTGCGCCTCCGGTGACACCTTCTGCGGCGGCGAATCCAACTTCGCCTGCGAGTCTATCTTCGTACCCGAGCCCGTTATCAGCCTGGCCGTTTATCCCAAGGACAACGCGGCCTCTACCAAGATGTCGAAGGCTTTGGATCGTTTCCGCAAGGAAGACCCCACCTTCCGCGTGTCGGTGGACCACGAATCCAACGACACCATCATCGCCGGTATGGGCGAGCTTCACCTGGAAGTCTACCTGGAACGCATGAAGCGCGAATACAGCGCCGAGATCGAAGTCGGTCCGCCTCAGGTGAACTATCGCGAGACCATCAAGCGTCCCGCCGACTACGACTACACCCACAAGAAGCAGACGGGCGGTTCCGGCCAGTTCGGTCGCTGTATCGGTTCCATCTTCCCCTTGGAGAGCGATTCGGAGGAAAACTTCGAATTCCACAACAACATCAAGGGCGGTACCATTCCCTCCGAATTCATCCCCTCTTGTGAGAAAGGTTTCCAAGACATCATGGAAAAAGGCCCCCTGGCCGGTTTCCCGATGATCAAGATCGGCGTCAACCTGGACGACGGTAAGACCCACGAGGTCGACTCCTCGGACAATGCCTTCCGCGCCACCGCTCGCGGCGCCATGAAGCAGGCCATCGGCAAGGCCAAGCCCATCTTGTTGGAACCCATCATGAAAGTGGAAATCGAGACACCCAGCGAGTACCAGGGCGGCGTGGTCGGCTCCATCTCCAGCCGCCGCGGCATCATCGCCGGTATCGACACCAAGGCCGATGACACCTGCATCATCACCTGCTCGGTGCCGCTGTCCGAGATGTTCGGTTACTCCACCACGTTGCGTAGCGCCACTGCCGGTAAGGCCGCCTTCTCGATGGAATTCGAGAAGTACGAGCAGACGCCCGCCAACGTACAGGAAGAAGTCATCAAGGAACGCGCCGAAAAGGCAAGCTAAACCTCGTCTTCAATCGGCTGAACCAAACACGAAAAGGGCCTCCGTCAAGGAGGCCCTTTTTTATTTTCTCTTACTTAACTCCCCCCGACAAGCGTCGGCTAATGATGTTTTCCCGGGAGCAACGCATGCCCAGGAATTCCCGCCTCGCCTCGTCCGGGGGGCGATTCTTGGCTTGCATGCGCCCAGGAGACTTCGCTTTATTTTTTTGCCGGTTCTTTTTGCGTTAGGAGCGTTAGTTTTTCTTCCAGGCCTCGCAGGCGCCAGCGGTTTTCTTCGGCCAGGCGGCGGTTTACCGAGATCAGGTCGGCCAACAGGCCTACGACCATCAGGAAGGCGCCCATACCCAGGAGTAACGCGGCCAGAATGAGGGATTGTACGTGGCCGCCGCCTTGTCCGCTGAAGTAGAAGTAGAGGAAGCGCAAGCCGATCAGGAAACCGATGCCGAAGGCGATGAATCCCGGGAAGAAAAAGAATTTGAACGACTTGTAGGTGATAAAGACCCGGATGATGGTGACCACCGAGCGTTTGATGTAGCTGGGGATGCTGCGCACCAGTCGGGACGGACGCAGGTCGCGGTTGGTGCGGATGGGCACCGAGGTCACGGCCATGTCGTTTTGGCCCGCCTGGATGATGGTTTCCAGGGTGTAGGTGTAGCTGTTGAAGACGTTCAGGCGACGGGCCGCGTTGCGGCTGAAGGCGCGGAAACCGCTGGGGGCGTCGGGTACGTCGGTGCGGCTGGCCACGCGCACTACCCAACTGCCCAGCTTTTGCAGGAATTTCTTGGTGGCCGAGAAATGGGCCGTGTCGGCGATCGGTCGCGCGCCCACCACCATTTCGGCCTTGTGGTCCAGGATGGGTTGGATCAGCTTGGGGATATCGGCCGCCTGGTATTGGTTGTCCGCATCGGTATTGACGATGATGTCGGCGCCTTTAGCCAGGCAGGCGTCCAAACCGGCCATGAAGCCCCGGGCGAGACCCTGGTTGCGCGGCAGGCGAACCACGTGGTCCACCCCGTGTTCCAAGGCAACGGCCACGGTGTTGTCCCGGGAGCCGTCGTCGATAATCAGCCATTCTACCTGGTCCACGCCCTCGATCTCGCGGGGTAACTCGGCCAGGGTCTGGGGGAGGGTCGCTTCTTCATTGTAGCAGGGGATCTGGATGATGAGTTTGGTCATTCGCGCCCCTCAATGAACGATGCGTGCATCCTTGGCATTGGTCAAAATGGTCTCGATCAGGCGGTCCAGGTGGTCCACCGGCGAGAAGCGTACGATGCCCGATTTGGCGTGGACATAGGTAAACAGCTTGGTGCCCTTGATTTCGGCCACGTCTTCCATGAGTACTGAACCCACGCCGGTCAACCGGGCGAAGGACCAACCCGTGATGGTATTCTGTACCCGAAGTTCGCGTTTGGAGCAGCAGACCTGAAGGCCCCAGACGTCAACCACGCCCCAAAACAGGTAGAAGAAAAATGCCAGGGCTACCAGAACGGCCGCAATAGCCAGGGCATAAAGGGCGAAGTTGTTCAACTCGGAGCCTTGCGCCATCATACCCAGGGCGCGCTGGTTTTCGAACAGGTTGCCGAAAAAATTGCGCAACCAGTTCAAAAACAGTACGAAGCAGAACAGGTAGGCCACAAAGACCCCCAACACCATCACTCGCGACTTGACCGAGTGCGTATAGACGCTGAAGTGGTCCGACTGATTGAAGTATGCATCTAAAGATGCCGGGCCGTCCAATGCTGTATCGAGTGGTTCCATAGAGCTCTTGCCAGGTTTTTTCAAGCCGTGCGCACAGTCTTCTCTCACGGCGGGTGAAAGACGATTCCCTCTGCTTCCATGCTCATTCTAACACATACGACCGGGTACGAGTTGCAAGTTACCGGTTATACCGGGAACCCCGGGATGCACATGTATCCCGCACCCAGGGCGCGTACGCATCCCGCGTGCTCTTCCTTGGGTCGGGTATATCATTTCGGTTTGGTTTTAAGACCCCGATGATTCTCGGCCCGGTCCCTGTGTGCGCACGCATCCCGCGTGCTCTTCATTGGGTCGGGCATGTTTTTGAGATTTGGCTTGATTATACTTAGGGAGCAATTCGCCTCACTTCGCGTGGCGCGAATCTCGGCTTGCATGCACGCAGGATGCGTGCGCGCCCAGGGGGGGTTTCGCCTCGCCCGGGGGCTACACCAATCCTACCCGGTCGCGGACTCTGGCCATGACCTCGGTTGCCTTGGCTCTTGCGGTTTTGCCGCCCCGACGGAGGATGTCGATAACCTCGTCCTCGTGTTTCAGGTAGTATTGATACTTTTCCCGGTGCGGCTCCAGGGCGTGGTTCAGCTTTTCCAGCAGGGCCAGTTTGGCGTGACCGTAGCCGTAGTTGCCGGCGCGGTAGGCGGCTTCCATTTCGGCCGTTTCTTCAGCCGTTGCGAAGAGTTTGTAGAGAGTCACCACGTTGCAGGTGTCCGGGTCCTTGGGTTCTTCCAGGGTTTTGGTGTCGGTGACGATGGCCATGACCTGCTTCTTCAGCTGTTTTTTGGAGGCGAACAGGTCGATGGTGTTCTTGTAGGACTTGCTCATCTTCTGGCCGTCGATTCCGGGCACCACGGCTACCTCTTCCTTGATTTGCGCCTCGGGCACGACCAGGGTTTCGCCGTAGGTCTGGTTGAACTTGGTCGCCAGGTCGCGGCAGATCTCCAAATGCTGCTTCTGGTCGGAGCCGACGGGCACCACGTGGGAATCGTAGACCAGGATGTCGGCGGCCTGAAGCACCGGATAGGCGAACAACCCGTGGTTGGGCGCCAGGCCGCGTGCGATTTTGTCCTTGTAACTGGTGGCGCGTTGCAGCAGGCCCATGGGAGCCAGGCAGGTCAAGACCCAGGCCAGTTCGGTGACCTCGGGTACGTCGTTCTGTAGGAACAGGACGGACTTTTCGGGATCCAAGCCCAAGGCCAGGTAACTGCGCGCCACCTCCAGGCTCAACTCGCGCAAGACCTCGCGTTCGGGCGAGGTGGTCAGTGCGTGGTAGCTGGCGATGAAGTAGTAGCGGTCCCAATCCGGCAGGGCCTGAGCGGCCAGGTGCTGCTTGATGGCGCCGAGGTAATTTCCAAGATGTAACTTACCCGAGGGCTGAATGCCCGACAATACCCGTTTCTTCATAGCGGCGGATTGTAGCAGGGAACGGGGCGGGGGGAAAGCTGAATTTGCATCGGTCTTGTGTCCGGTGGATTGAATGGGGACGGGCGTTGGTAATACCGGCGCCCGAGAGGATTCCGATTCGCTCCTTCACGGCCGCCTCCCGTAAGAACGGCCATCTTCAAGAAGAGCGGATGCCTTCCGCGTCTTCCTCTATCAGCTCATTTTTGTTTGGGCGACCCTTCGGCCCGGGCTTGCTTGGGGGTCCTGGCCATATCAATCCATTCCAGGATGGTTTCGCGGTCGCCCTGTTCCAATTCGGGATTATTGAAATGATTGATCAGCCCGGTGAGATCGAAGTCGGAAATCTGGTAGCGTTTCGACAGCTTCTTGAAAAAGATTTCGTCCTCGAAATACTCATAGCCGCTCATGCGTTGACAAATAACGATCAGCAAATTGGCGACAATCGTGTATTCCGGCTGTTTTTTTATCTCGTCAAATGCTTTCCTCGCCTCCTTAAGCGCCCTATCGTAGTTTCCCAACAAGACATTGGCCAGAGGAAGGTGCACCCGGCAGGCGTTCTTCAGTTCGAACTCGGAAGTATGTCGAAGCGCTGTTTCGAAATCGCTGACCGCAAGGTCCAAAGATTCCCGAGTCGGCCTGCCCAGGGCGGCGAGCCCGCGTTGAGCGTGTAGGTCCGGGTTCTGCCGGTACTCCAGCGCCTTACTCAGCAGATCTACGGCGACGTCATAAGCGTCCTCGGCCAATGCTTGGGAACCGCGGTTGTTATAGTGGTCAAAAAGGGCGTCCCTGGCGGGCTGGAAGTTTCCCGCATCGAGATACCGCGCGACTGCTTCTTCTTCCCGATCCGTGACCATGTAGACATTGCCCAGCAGGTAGGCCGCTTCCTGATAGATTTCCGTATCTCTTTCCGTGTGATCCAAGACGAAAAGATAGGTTTTTTCAGCCCGCGGGTATTCCCTGGCGAGGTAAAGAATGTCGCCTTTTTTCATACATAACGGCAGGTCGGGCGGGTCTTTGCGTGCCGTCAGGTCTTCTAAAAGGTGGATTGCCTGGTCCAAATCCTCCAACTTGATCAGCGTATCGACCATGGCGGGCAAGGCTTCCGGAATACTCTCGCCCGCTTTCCGGAATGAGGCCAGCGCCTCTTCGTTACGCTCCAACGCGCTGAGCACCAAGCCTTTGTAATAGTAAACTTGTGGTTCGTCCGGCCACTTTTTTAGCGCATTTTCAATCCGAAACATGGCCATGGAATAATTGCCGTTTCTGTAGTCGCTTTCGATGTGCCGGAAGTCGTTGCCCTCCATTTCGAAATCCATGGCACGGCCCTGATCATCGATGATCCCCGCGAGAAAATCCACGGTATTCCGGCTGATCTGAAACAGCGCCCCGTCCAGTTCATCCTTTACCAGGTTGACGGGAATCATCGGCGATATCAGCTCCTTATCCTTAACAAAAACCTGAGAAGAAATAGTGAATTTCCGCCGCGCATAGGTGTACTCTCCGGACAACACGATATCCGCGCCCTCCTTCTCAGCCAAAGCCGCATCATCGATGCCGGAGCGGCAATAAATTTCCATTTTGGACCAGGGAACGATTTCGAATTGGTCGGGCGCCATTTTCTCGAAGAGGAAAACCAGGGCCTGCGCCATCTCTTCAGGCGGAGTAAGCGACGGCGGCCTCCGAATCAGGGTTTCGGTCTTGTTCGGGAAACACCGGATCGCAATCCGTTTCGGGGCAACCTTCGGGAAGATGGATTCGCCGATCAGAGTCAGGACCGTGTCCATATCGCGAAATATCTTGTTACGGTTCAGATTGAAGCGGATATCATCCGCTGTGCCGTCTATCTCGATAATCACCTGCGCGGTGTTGCCGAACACCAGGATGTTCCCGGATAAGGTCAATTGACGGGCCCAAGTTCGGCCGAATTCCTTTTCAGCTCTCTCAAGGTCGTCTTTGTTGAAAAAAGCGCGCACGTGCTTGTACTGCGCCATCCCCAGGACGATCATTTGCGGAATCAGATTCTCCAGCTCCAATCCGGACCACTGGTTTCCCTTATCTACGATGTTGAACGATCGGACGTAGAGCGCCGTGATCGGCTCCCGGCCGTCCTCGGCTTGTCCCAGACATAACAACGCAATCAGGATACTCATTGCCATCATTCAACTCCCGCTTGACCCCGGCAACTGCTTGATGTGATCCACAATTTCTTGAAGGTGATGGTCCTCCAATACAAGCCAGCCCATCTCGTTCACCGTTATTTCATTCCAACTACAATATTCGGATCTTGCGTTGGTTTTCTCGATCATCACCAGGATCGTGCATTTATTGTCCACAACCTTGGTTGTTGACATCGTAATCCGGTTGGTGGCTTTGGATTCTTCCAATTTCTCACAAGGTGCGCTTTGGACCTTGAAACCCTCACCCAACATGTCGGCAAACCGATGTTCAAACAGCTGGGACGTTAAAATTTTCTTTGCCGCGTCGTCGAGGTCTATCTGCTTCGTGCTCAGACAGCAGTCCACCCCTCTCTTGTTTTTGTAAACATTGATGAAATCTACCGCCTTTTCAATGCCCTTCTTTTCTGCAGCGGCATCCGTTTTGAATTGGGCAAACAGTTTGTAGTCCAGAAACTCCCCAAGTCCTTCGGTAACGCCGTTGACCACTACCTCGTCATCGTTATCGAGCTTGCAGGTGAGAATGATTTTGACGGCATCGTCATCATCGGCCAGGTCTTTGAACTCTGCCTCATTGACTTCCTCCCAATTGCCCTTTTCGGGTGGAAAGGTGCCCCAGATCTTCGCCGCGATATTGGGATCATTGTCCAGTGTGGTCATCAGTTCCATGGAAAACAGTTCCAGGGGTTCCCTTCCGGATGAGTCCGCGACCATGCCTTTCTTTTCTTCCTTGACGTAAATACTGACCTCGATATTCGCCAGGAGCGGTCCCGTGGCAAAACCGGGTATCAGGGTCAGGAGGAAGATCGTCCATCTCATGGCCATGCTCCTACCATGTTCTCCAATTTCTCCAGATCACCGAGAATATCATGTTGTTTCAAATCGGCGGACTGATTGACGTGCTCCTTTAAATCGGACAGAAATCGGGCCGCTTCCGCCTTGGAAGCAGATATCTTCGGATCGCTTTTCTTTGCCTCGGTCAAAAGATCAGACAGTAACCGCAGATAAGCTTTGGCCACAACCCGACCGGGGTCGCCCGTGGCAATGGGGTTCCGGTTCATTGCTTTTTTGAAGAGTCCGGTTCCGTCTTGTTCCTCGCGGGCAATGTTGATCAACTCCTGAATCGTAGCATCCTGAACCGTCGTTTTGGTATCACTGTCAATGACCACATCGATCATATATGTCGCGGCTCTCGATCCAAGTAAGGCCATTTCCTTCAGGGCAAATTTTTTGGTCAGATTGGAGGCGTCCTTTTGGCTTAAAGAGGCCTGAAGGCGCACAAGGTCCTGGCGCACACGTAGTTCCTGATCCAGCTTCTGCTGGTCAAAATGTTGTCGCTGCTGTCGAAAAAAAGTATAGATGGTGAACCAGGCCGTAAGCACTGCAAGCACAAGCTTGAAAATTTCCATGCCTTTCCTGAAGCCGATCTCCTTGATCTCGGCATCCAACTTATTTTTTTCAAGTTGCTCTTTACTAGCCATGAGAGGGCTCTTTGGGAAATATTTTGAAAGACCCGGTAAAATAGATAGAGTGACTTAACTACTTGTAATATAGCAAAAAAGCAAAGATTCTGCAACTGGAATGAGGACCGATGTCATAGCCTAAGGCCGGGAAGCAGGCCCTTTAAAATCAACGGGCATTGGTTTTCGAAGGAGTCACGCCGGCGGCTAATCATGGGCGACCGGCTCCAGGCGGAAAAAAACCAGTTCATCACTGTCGACGTAAGCGCACCATCGATTGTCCTCGATATGCTGAAAGAAGATGATATTGCCGAACGGTTCGAAATCGATTCGCATGGCAGACCAGGACTTTTCCAGCGGATTGTATAGCCGAAGGATTCGGTAATCACGACTTACCGTATGTTCATTAAAAACAAAGCCATATCTTTTCGAGGCGGTGACGCCCTCCAGCACCGGAATACTGAAGTTGGGCTTCATCGTCTCCTTCAACCGTGTTTCGGCGCTGCTTACCCTTCGGTCGAGAAGTTGAAACTGACCCTGGTCCCAAACCCGAGCCTGCCGTGCATTGAACAGCGCATAATACACCGTTCGTTTCAGGCCGGTTTGGGAATAAACCAGCGTGAAACCTTCGGCATGGATCACACCGTACCTGTGATTGAAGGCGCGATCTTCCTCATCGCCTAAGGTAAGTTTCTCCAGGGTACTTTTTTGTTGCCACTCAAGGGTAGCCGGCTCAAAGGGGAACCGACCGTCGGTGATCACATTCAACCGCTCCGATCCGTTTACGTACACAGCCGGATCGATGCGCTTCGTCCCCAGATATTCTCCGCTTAAGTTGAATCGATCGAGCCGGGCGCCCGTCCCGAAATATTGAAGCCCTTGGACTCCCCCATCTCGGAACGATGCATGGCGTAAAAACTGAAACTGCCCCGGGCCTTGACCCTTGCCGCCGAATACCGCACGTACCTTGCCGGTGGTCTCGATCACCCACAAATAGTGGTCTCTATCCATGAGAAGAAGCAGGTCGCCTTGTTTCTCCATCATCCGGGGAGATAGCATCAGTTGATCTCGATGGTCTATTAGACGAGCCTGAACCTCGGCGATCCGAAAACTTTCGACGGAACCGGACAAGAGAGGCAGACAAAGCAGGAAGATCAAACCAGTATCCTCGACATAGATCCAGTATGTATCGGGGTAAGTGAGTGACGGTCTAAAAAACAATCTCACTGCAGCAAGTCAGTACGACACCTTCCATGCGCTTGCAGGCGTCATGATAACAGATTTGGTCATAGCGGTAGTTAATACTGCCGTCCGGATCTTGAACCACGGGATGGGCAGTCAAGCATTTAATCAAGTTCACTGCTGATGATCAGATCAGCATCAGAGCTTTCTACCTTAAAAAATGAACAGCTTGGGTACCTGTTTGGAACCTGCGCATTCCTTTGCCGATTTCCCTGTTTCGACTCCCAAATACACATGGATTAGTTGTGAAGTTGCGTTTTGGCCGGAGATTTGTAAACTTTTGTCGGGAACAAGCCTGTTCCGCCCGCGCAAGACACGTGTGGCACGCGGGACATACCACTTCCGCCGGCGCAAGACACGTGTGGCACGCGGGACATACCACTTCCGCTGCAGCAAGAGTAGTGTGTCCCGCGGGACATAGTACTTCCGCCGGCGCAACAGTAGTATGTCCCGCGGGACATACCACTTCCGCCGGCGCAACAGTGGTGTGTCCCGCGGGACACACTACTTCCGCCGGCGCAACAGTAGTATGTCCCGCACGAGTAAGTTGTTAAATGGACGGGGAACAGGAGGCCGGAAATCCTGTATGAGGTTTTCTCGGTGCGCCGAATCGTGTTCGTCAAGAAGGATGTAAATCCCAGGCTCGGATCTTTTGTGCGCCGATGCCCGCACCCGGTTTTCCGGCCGATATTACATGTTACAAGAAAGGGGGATCAAGTTTTTTCTGTCGGCCCGACCGGGCGCTACTTCAGGTATGAAGGTTCCGGCATGGGAAAGTTTAGGGGGCGTTCGGCAGGGCTAGTTTTTTTTCCGCAGGGCGCGGCGTTCGGATTCGATTGGGAAGCCCAGCAACCAGAGGTGTAGCGGCCAGAGAGCCAGGATGAGGAGTTTCAGGGCCAGGTTCAGCCACATGTTTTCGTGGGTGATCAGGGTGCAGGCGAAATACCAGGCGATGCCGCTGAGGAAGAGCCAGGCCAGGCGGCGGTATTCGTAGGCGATGTACCAGACCTTCAGGTTTAGCGTCAGTTGTACCGCGAACAGGGCCAGGTAGGAGACCAGGGTGGCTCGGGCCGCGCCCATCATGCCCTGGGTGGGAATCCACCAGGCGTTTAGGAGCAGGTTCAGGCCCGCCGCGCCCGCCGTGATGAAGGGCAGGCTGCCCATTTTGTTTTTGGTGGCCAGACCCGAGTTGGTGATGTAGCGCATGCCGTAGAACATGTTGCCCAGCGCGATCAGCGGGACTACCGTCCAGGCCGCGTAGAATTCCGGGGTGGTCAGCAGGAAGAGCAGTTCCGGGGCCAGGACCGATGAACCCAGCACCAGCGCGCCCATGGCCGCGACGTACCAGGTCAGGGTTTGGGCCAGGCGCTGTTTGCCGTCCGGTTCTTTCGCTACCGCGAACATGTGGGCCGGCCAGGCCAGGTGGACGGCTTGCACGGCCAGTCCGGTGATCTGGCCGATCATGTAACCCACCGAGTAGAGACCCACCTCTTGCGCGCCGCTGAAGTGTTGCAGGAAGTAGCGGTCGGAGGAGGTGAGCACCATGGCGGCCAGGTTGGCGGGAATCAGCGGCAGGCCGAAGCGCAGCATGCGCTTCAGCATGCCGGTATCGAAGCCCGGCAGGCCCCGGCGGAAGAACCAGGCCAGGTAGGCGAGACCGAAAATGCCCGTGGACCACAAACCGGCCAGGATGAGTCCTTCCACCCCCCGCTCCCAAACCGCCACGTAGAGGATGTTGAGCACGATCTCGGTGAGGAACCGGGCCAGGGTGAGGATGCCGTAAAGCACCGGCCGGTCGCGCATGCGCAGGCTCGCCAGGAAGATGACGCTGCTCAGGTCCAGCCATCCGGTCAGGAAGACCAGGCGCAGCAGGCGGGTCATCTCGTCCGTATCGAAAATGGCTTGTGATAAGGGGCCCGCCGTCATCATCAGCAAGCCGAAGAGGATGCTTCCGGCCAGGAGCAGCGACCAGAGCGCGGTGCCCTCGGCCTTGTCGGGATCGGATTTTCGGTAGATGACCTCGCGGAACACGGCCGAACCCAGGCCCAGTTGCGCGGCCGTGGCGGCGACGCCGGAAGTGATCAGCAGCAGCGAGACGATGCCGTAGTCGGCGCTGGTCAGGTAGCGGGTATAGACCGGCAGCAGGAGGAAACCCAGGCCCTTGCTCAGGAAGCGGCCGCCGCCGTAGATCAAGGTATGCGAACCCAGTTTGGACAGTGAACTCATGGCGACCCCGGCTTCAGCGGCAGGGCGGATAACCCGCCCGTTCCAGGACGTCGCCCAGCATATCCTGCATCAGTTGAAGTTCGTCCGGGGTCAATTGCTTGCGGCCCTTGCCGATAGTTTGGGCGGTAATGGGCTTCATGACATTGGCGTGGTGTTTCAAGTCGGGTACGTCGC